>JAPPND010000110.1:0-52749 GCA_028818795.1 Gammaproteobacteria bacterium
GTGGCCAAGCCTACGGCGGCGCGGAGGCCGGAACGAAGTACAACCGGAACGGCGCGAGTTCCCAGCCGAACGCCTCGAACCGGGACAGCCAGTCCATGCCGAGAACCATGTCGTACGGGTCGCCGTTGTCGGGAAGGCGGTCGCCGTTTCGGTCGCAGCCGGCCTCCACGGTCGCATGGCCGCCAAGCCGTAGCGGGATTCCCCGCAGGCGCTCGGCAAGCGAGGCCGTGCAACGGCTCTGCCGGGCACCGGTGTCGAGGAGCGCTGTGATCGGCGCACCGTCGGGACCGGCGACGACGATGGTAGGCTGCCCGTCCTCGGGGTCGAGCCGTGCGGCGAGCGATATCCGCCCGTCGGCGCACGGCCCCCGTCGCCCGAGATGCAGCCGACCGTCCCCCAGCGCCAAACAGACTGCGGGATAGCGGAGCAGTACGTCGATCCCGAGTTCGAACTCCGCGTCGGGGTTGTCGCGGGCGACGGCCAGAACGCGCGGCTCGGTGACGCCGCTGAGGGTCAGGTTCCGCAGCACGACCTCCCGGACTTGAGTCTCGGTGCCGTCTCGTCGCGTCTCGGCGTACGGGTCGCCCACTACGTCGTAGTCCACGGCCTCCATGTTCGCCCACTTCCGTCGGAATGCCGAGTTCCGCGCGCCGGTGTTGAGCAGGGCAGGCGTCGTCTTGCCGGCGACTTCGACCACGGTTCGCGGTCGGGGGTCGTCGGAAGGCCCGTCGACCCGCAGCGGCACCTCGCGGGCGGGGTTCGACGGGGGCCGCCGGGCGGGGCCGAGGTAGGCGCGGCCACGATGCTGGCGGACAAGCCACCGGCGGCACGGCTCCGACTCGAGATCCTTGCAGATGCCGCCGAGGAAGGCGAGGTCCGGAGCGGACCTGCCGGCGAGCCAGGCGATCCTCCAGATGTCGGGACAGGGCTCCCGGGCGCAGAAGGCGTTGCGGGCATCCGTCGCCTCCCGCGACGACAGCGCCGTCAAAGATGCTTCCCGGAGGCTGGTCCACGCGGCTGGAAAGTCGCCGTCGCCGACGGCCCGCGCGGCTGCCGCAAGGCGTTCTTCGAGGAATTCCCGGCGTCTTTCCGGTTTGGTCGAAGCGTTGGAGCCCATGACGACCGGACCAGTGCGGGGCACGAAGTACATGCGGAACGGGTCGAGTTGCCAGCCGAACGCCTCGAACTCCGACAGCGTCTCCATGCCGATCGTCATCGCGTGGGGATCGTCTTCGTGTTTGGGGGGCCATTTCCCGTCGGGGGGGTCGCACGCGGCTTGGAGGGCCGGGTGGTCGCCGAACGCCAGCGTACGGCCCTGAAGCCGCTCGGCAAGCGACCGTTTGCAGTGGTTGTCCCTCGAGCCCGTGTCGACAAGGACGGAAGTCGTCGTGGCGTCCGATGCGGGAACGAGAACCACGGGTTTGTTTGACCTGGGATCGAGTCGCGCCCCGTACGGCGAGACGCCGTGCGCACACGGTCCCGTCCGACCTAGGTGCAGCGTGCCGTCCGACCAAGCGAAACAAGCGGAACGGTAGCGCAGCAGCATGTCCATTCCCAGCCCGAGGAAGTTCCAGCTCGTTCCGTCGGCGACTACCGCGAGCACCCGCTCCTCGGTCGCCGATCCGACCTCGACATCCCGGAAGACTGCGAGGCGGCTGCGAAGTTCTGCACCGTCCCACATGCGTTGGGTGTAGGCGTCGCCGACGATGTCATAGTCGAGGCCCTGTAGATTCCCCCAGTCGCGGCCCACGAAGGTGTGCGGGGCCCCGGTGTCCAGCAGCGCCCAGACGGGTTTGCCGCTGATCGAAGCAATTGTCCAAGCTGCGAGGTGGTTGGCCTCGATGTGGAGGAACCGCAACGGCACCTCATGGGACCGCTGCTGCTGTGCCCGCCGGTTTGGACCCAGATGGGCGCGAAGCCGACGCATGCGGGCGAACCATGCATCGCAGGATTCGCCTTCTCCGTGCCGACAGTAGTCGGCGGCGTCGGTAAGGAAGGCGAGTTCGGTGCTTGGCTTGCCCAGTAGCCAGGCCGTGTTCCGGATTTTCGGGCAGTCGTGTCGTTCACAATAGGATTCCATGGCCTCGCCCGCCTCGGGCGAGGCGAAGGCGAGTTGCCAAGCGCGCCGGTGCGAGGTCCACGCGGTCTCGAAGTCGCCGTCGCTGCTCGCCCGCACCGCTTCCGACAGCAGTTCCTCAACTTCGGCTGATCGGGGCTCCGCTTCCGTCCCAAAGGCGGTGGCTAGGGCAAAGCCCGTCGCGAGCGTCAGGAAACGACTGCGGGAACGGGCGACGCAACCAGCCCGCACGATCCCCGCATGGCGCGGATCGGATGCTGGCTGGTCCCACCGCCCGTTCGGGTATGCCATGGCCGCGACTAGTCGTCCTCGTCGTCCGGCGGATCCGGCGGCTGCGGCAGCGGCCTCGGCTCGGGTTCCGGTTCCGGCACCGGCAAATCGGGTTCCGGTATTGGAACCTCGGTCTCCGGCCACGGTATGTCCGGGGTTGGGAAATCGTCGGGCGGCATCGGCGGGGTGGTGCCGCCGGACACTGCCAGAAGCTCTGCTTCATTGAGTTGTCGCATTGGACTCTCCAATTGTCGGCTGTAGTTTCGGGCCGGCATATGCCGGTCCCGTCCTAGCGTTCTGCACGGCTCGGTTCAGAACACCGACAAGGACCATTGGTCGATAGCGACTATCGTTGCGTGGGCAGACTGTTTTCTTGCGGCAGCTTCCCGCTGCATCACCCGCCCACTGCGGCGAGCAGGAGCAGGGCGACGATGTTGATGATCTTGATCATGGGGTTGACCGCCGGACCGGCCGTGTCCTTGTAGGGGTCTCCAACGGTGTCGCCCGTGACGGCGGCCATGTGGGCCTCCGAGCCCTTGCCGCCGTGGTTGCCGTCCTCGATGTATTTCTTGGCGTTGTCCCAGGCCCCGCCTCCGGCGGTCATCGAAATAGCCACAAAGAGGCCGGTCACGATCGTACCGAGCAGCATGGCACCCACGGTGGTCAGCGCGTCGGTCTGGTTGCGCAGCACGAGGATGATGAAGTAGACCACGATCGGCGCCAGCACGGGCAGCATCGATGGCGCGATCATCTCCCGGATCGCCGACCGCGTGAGCAGGTCGACGGCACGGCTGTAGTCCGGACGTCCGGTGCCCTCCATGATCCCCGGGATCTCCCGGAACTGGCGTCTGACTTCCTCCACCACGGCGCCGCCCGCGCGACCGACGGCCTGCATGCCCAGTGCGCCGAAAAGATAGGGCAGCATCCCGCCGATTAGGAGGCCGATGACGACGTACGGACTCGACAAAGTGAAGTTGAACTCGAGCTCCGGGAAATAGTGCGAGAGGTCCTCGGTGTACGCCGCGAACAGCACCAGTGCGGCAAGTCCAGCGGAACCGATGGCGTAGCCCTTGGTCACGGCCTTGGTGGTATTGCCCACGGCGTCCAGGGCGTCGGTGGTCTTGCGGACATCTTCGTCGAGGTCGGCCATCTCGGCGATGCCGCCGGCGTTGTCGGTCACCGGGCCGTAGGCATCCAGCGCCACGACCATGCCGGCCAGCGCGAGCATGGTGGTGGCCGCGATGCTGATGCCGTAGATGCCGGCGAACTGGTAGGCGACGACGATGCCGACGGCGACCACGATGGCCGGAATGGCGGTCGCCTCCATGGATACCGCGAGGCCCTGGATCACGTTGGTGGCGTGGCCGGTTTCCGACGATCTGGCCACCGAGCGGACCGGGCGGTAGGCCGTCGAGGTGTAGTACTCGGTCACCCAGACGATGAGGGCGGTTACTGCGAGCCCAACGATGGCGCACGTGAAATAGTCGAGGTAGTCGTCGCCGAATAGGTAATCGGTGACGAAGAAGATGAGCAGGGCGGATATCAACGCCGTGGCGATAAAGCCCTTGTAGAGCGCGCCCATGATGCTCTCGCTCTTGCCTAGTCGGACGAAGAAAGCGCCGGCGATGGATGCGAGTATGCAAGCGCCGCCGATGGCCAGCGGCGCTTCCATCGCCGCGGTCAACGTGTCGGTACCCCCGAAGGAGATCGTTGCGAGCAGCATGGTTGCCACCAGGGTTACGGCGTAGGTCTCGAAAAGGTCTGCCGCCATCCCGGCGCAGTCGCCGACGTTGTCGCCCACGTTGTCGGCGATGACCGCGGCGTTGCGAGGATCATCCTCGGGAATGCCGGCCTCGATCTTGCCGACGAGGTCCGCGCCGACATCGGCGCCCTTGGTGAAGATGCCGCCGCCCAAACGGGCGAAGATGGAGATCAACGAGCCGCCGAAGGACAGCGCCACGAGGGCCTCGATCAGGGTGCGTTGGTCGACGCCCACTGCGCCGAGGATGCCGTAGTAGCCGGCGACGCCCAGGAGACCCAAGCCGACGACCAGCATGCCGGTGACGGCCCCGGACCGGAACGCGATGCTGAGCGCCGGCTTAAGGCCGGTCTTGGCGGCCTCGGTGGTGCGTACGTTGGCGCGGACCGAGACGTGCATGCCGATGTAGCCGGCAGCACCGGACAGCACCGCGCCGATCACGAATCCGATGGCGACCCAGTAGCTGAGCGCGATCCAGAGCACCACCCCCACCACGGCACCCACGATGGCGATGGTCGTGTATTGGCGGTTCAGGTAGGCCGACGCGCCCTCTTGGATACCCTCGGCGATCTCGCGCATGCGCTCGCTGCCAGCGTCTGCGGACAGCACCGAGCGGCTGGCGACGATTCCGTAGACGAGCGCGAGTGCGCCGCAGACGAGCGAGAGGTTGAGGACGTTCATGAACATTCGATCCTAGGCAAGTTGGCAAGTACGGCTGGCAGGGCATGAGTTGCGGAACGCGGATGCCCAAGGCCGACGCCGCCCCTCAAAGGCGCTTACGCCAAAGCGGCGGGACTCTACCTGAGACCGCGACGGTGGACAACACGACCGCGGCCTCCCGCTCGTTGCCGCAAGACTGTTTCACGCGTCTATCCGCTTCCGAGACACTCGACTCGTCGGCCAAGACCTCCTCAGGGTACCCGTGCGCTCGCCGTAAGGCCGTTACTCGCATCTGCCGGGACCAGGGCTCGGTGGGCGCGACCCAGTGCCGGAACTCCGACAGCGCGCCAAAGGAGCCTGTCTCGCACGAGGTGGGTGCCCCCGAGCTCCTCATTACCGTCGGAGGTCTCGAGCGGCGTCGAGTTCGCCGAAGTCAGTGCCCAACTCGCGGTCTGCGAAACGCAGAGCGCGAACGACCTCGGGGGCGGTCGACGATCCGCGTTGGATCCGCGTCGGATGCAGCACGAATCGAACGAATCCCCCCATGACGCTGGGACCGAACTGAAAGGTACCGTGGGGTTCTTCGCCGGATCCGATCTCACGGTATTCGTCGCCGTCGCGTGCGATCTCGAGCACGCCGCTGTCGCCGAACGCCGTTCGCGTGACCGCCCAACCTGCACACGTTCGGTGCGCGTCCGCGGACTCGACCACCGCCCGTTCCAAGAGGTCCGGCCGATAGTCAAGTTGCTCGCCCTGAATGATCGCCAGGCACAGCGGGGCCAACGGGAGATCGGGGATGCCTGCGACCAGGGGCGCGAGTCCGGCACCGGATCGCGCGTTCATTTCCGTCGGCACGTAGCCATCCTCCGCGAGAATCCCATCGACTCCGAATGGGCCGCGGTAGCCCACGGTGTCACGGAGCGCCTTGCCGGCCCGGTAGGCGACATCGCGCATCGATGCCCGGTCGTCCGCGCTCGGATCGAACGCCGTCGCGCAACCCGCGTAGAACAACCGGTCGCCGTCGACCGGACGAAGTACGACCATCTCGACGGGGCGGAACACGGCCACGTCGTCTGGAAACACGATGCCGTGGATGCTCGCCGGAATACCCTCGAGGAAAGGCATGACCCGCACGCGGTCGGCCATCCCTCGCAACGACTCGTAGGACGCGCGCCCGTTGTCGCCGGGACGCACCCAGCGCAAGCCCAGGCCGCCGCCGTGGGTGCCGTCCCGGGCATCTGCCGCCCACACCGTGCCAAGACCGCGATCCAGTGCCTTGGCGGCTGTTGTGATGGCGCCGTAGTCTGCGGCGACGATGCACGACGGTGCGCGCTCTATGCCCGCCGCGTCCCAGAACGCATCGATCTGGACCTTGTCTTCCAGTTCCGCCCAAGCTGCTGGCCTCGCGCCGTAGGGCCTCCGGGGCGCTGCGGTACGGGACGCCGCCAGCGGGCTCGAGAGGATGAAGCTAGCCGACTCCGTCGGATCCCAGGCATCGATGGCACGCCGCAACTCGCAGGGCAGGTTGTCGATGACCTGCTGGAGGTTGCGGTGCTCCTCGAGGATGTCGCTGCTCGCAAGGCCGAGCACGTGCAACTCGGCCTCCTCGGGCGTCGGCAGAGCACCGGTACCCTCGCTGCCGGCGATGAGGAACGGACGTTCGGTGCCGAGCCCGGTCAGGCGTCGCGCAAGCCCCCCGAGACCGACGGCTATCGGTCCTGCTATCAGGAACTTCCGGCCCGATAACAGCGGCCTGAGCAGGCCGTTGTAGTAGGCGCTTGCCTCTTCCGCCAGGGGCGAACTTACATCGTTCATGGGGTACTCCTCTTAGGGACGCTCCGCGCCGGAGGAGTCGTCGACGGAACACCTTCTCCGGGAGCGGAGAGGTCCGTCGTTCTATGGGTGCTTAGTTTGTCGGCATCTAGCCGATCGGACGAACCTCGCCACGCGCGCCACACATCAGCGCGGCGACCCAAATCACGGATTGGATGGCATGGGCGGGGTTCATGGGCGGCGCACCCTACCGGCGGACGCATTTCGCGTCAAGGCTGGCTTCCTATGATCTGGGACGCAGCGGCGCAGCGACCAGCGATTCGTAGGGGACGGGCCTGTCCCGTCCCGCCGCGCCAGCGCGCGCGATGATCATGCGACTCAATGTCGTAGGGACACTCGCCACGTTACCCCTTGTCGAGAAGATCCCTCAGGTCGATCAACGCCGCGTTGACGCGCGAGACGTAGGACGCCATCACCAACGAGTGATTGGCGAGGAAGCCGAAGCCGCCGCCGTTCAGGATCATCGGGCTCCAGATCGACTCCTGAGTGGCCTCCAGTTCGCGGATGATCTGGCGCAGGCTTACCCGGGCGTTCTTGTCGTCGAGGACGGCGGCGAAGTCGTGGTCCACGGCCTTCAGCAGGTGCACGAGCGCCCAGGTCTGGCCGCGCGCCTCGTAGAAGACGTCGTCGATCTCGAACCAGCTTGTCTTCTTCTGCGTGTCCTGGCGGGTGTCCGTTGCCTGGGTGGCGGCGGGATCCCCGGCGAGGCCGAGATGGAGCTGTTTCTTGCCGACGCTTTGCGAGAGCCGCTGGGAGATGTCGCCGAGACGGGTTTCCGCTTCCTGGAGCCAGCGCGCCAGATTGTCGGCGCGAGCGTAGAACTGGGTGTCTTCGGCGGCGCGCTTGGTCAGCCGCGTGGCGTAGTCGGTGACGTGGACTGCGCCTTTTCGGTATTCGCTTTCCGAGGCGGGGAAGATCCAGCTGGCGTTGTCGTAGAAGAAGTGGCCCTGGGCGATGGCGAGATCGGGGTCCTCGGCGGACTGGCTCTGGGAGCGGCTCAAGTCGTTGCGAAGCGCTCGGCTTAAGTCGCGCACGTGTACGAGCACCCCGAACTCCCAGTTCGGCACGTTGTCGACGATCACGCCCGGCGGGAACACGTCGTTGGACAGGTAGCCGCCGCGCTTGTCCAGCAGCGTCTCGGCCAGCACGACAATGGTGGTTGCCGTGGTGTAGCCGATGACGGGTTCGACCCCCGCCTTCGTGGCCCGCTCCTTGGCAACGGCCACGGGGTCGAACATGTCGGGTTCGTAGGACCACCACCACCACAACGCGATGACGACCAGCGCGTAGATGCCGACCACGGCGCCGGCGACCATTCCCACCCCCCTGCCGACCTTTCTGGTCCAGCCCGACTCGTTCGGGGTCACGAACGGACTCTTTTTCCAGAATTTCCAGTTGAACTTCATTGGCGCTACTCCGGTCGGGTCGCGAACACGACGGGAAGCGTCCCGCCGCCGGCGAGCGTGGCGGCAAGCGTCACATCGGCGGCGGACCCGTCGAACCCGAACAACATCAGATGCTTGCCCCCGGGTGCGAAGGAAACGGTCGCCTTTGCCGGTATCGTCACGCGCGCAAGCCGTCGCATTTGCATCATACCGTCGTGTTCGATTGATTCGTGGATCTCCACCCGCAACCCGGGGTGGTTCGTCTCGAAACCGACGATGTCGACGGGCATGTCGCCTGGATTGATCACGTCGCAATAGGCCGCCGTCACCGTACGGCCCGCCACGGGCACCCGGACCCACGCGTTGTCGAACTTGAGCGGCGATCCGAGAGATTGGCGGTCGTGGCCGCTGCCGTCGCAGGATGCGACGAGGATCGCGAGCATGCCGGCGACGACGGGCCCGTATGGCCGGGCCATGTCAGTTGCCCGACGGAAGAAGCAAGACCGTCACCTGCGGCGGCAGACCGATCTCGATCCGGCCCCGTATGAGTCTCTCGCCGGGCGACCGGCTGAGCTGTTGATAGATCCAACGGCCATCCGCATCGCTCGGTACGCGGATGGACACCCGCGCGTTGTCCGATCGCGCGTGCTGACCGAATTCCATGAGCTCCGAGGCGATGGCGGAAGTGCGTTGGCGCAACGCGGTCCGGTCGAGTCGAAGGACCAAGCGCTCGGCATTCGCCAACGCCTCCAGTTGCTCGCGTATCGATGCGATCCCCGTGTGGCTGCGGTCCACGTACTCCGCCCGGGCGAGCATCGACCGTGCCTGGGACCACTGTTCCCTCTCCATGGCGAGTTGGGCCAGTTGCAGGTAGCGCTCCACGATGCGCTCGAAACCCCGCCTCGTTGCCGGATGGTTCGGTGCCATCGCCGACGCCTGCTGGTAGTAGAGATAGGCGCTGTCGTCTTCCGGCGTCAGCAGGCGGTCGTCGGCCAGGGCGCGCTCGGCGGTGTCGATCAGGTCGAGGAACTCCTCGGTCTCGCCGGGATCCGGCACAGCGATATCGGGTGGCGGGGCAGGTTCGACGGGCGGTTCCGTTTGGTTGGGCGCGGGTGCCGTGCAAGCGCCTAGCAGGAGCGCCACGAGCGTGGCGGTCAGCGCGGGTCGATGTTGATGGTAGGTGGTCATCCTCGAGGGACTGGGGTTCGGTGTCCGGCAAACCGCTGACACGGCGAGCACGTCAGGTAGATCGTGCGACAATCCAGGTTGGTCGCGCAAGGATCTAACGTGGCTAGCCGATTTGTGCTGTTTTGCGCTGCGGGCGCGGTTGCCGCGTCGACGCATGCCGCCGACAACAACGGAATCGACTTCGGTACCATCAACGATCCGTTGGCCGAGACGGCCGTTTTCCTTCCCGTCGATCGGGCCTTCGGATTTTCGTGGCGCCTACGCACCGGCGAGGGGGGAACGGAGAAGATCGTGGCCCGCTGGGACATGCCCGTGGGCTACTACCTCTATCGGCATGGTTTCCGCGCGGATGCCGAGGAGGGGGTGTCCCTGGGCGAACTGGAGATACCCACCGGTGAGATGCGCATCGACGAGTATTTCGGCGAGTCCGAGGTCTACCTCGAAAGCGTCGAGATCGTCGTGCCGGTGCTCCGACGCACCGTGCAAAGCGCTACGGTCCGGTTCGCCTACCAGGGTTGTGCGGAACAAGGGCTTTGCTACCCGCCGACCGAGCGGGACGAGGTGCTGGATTTCGGCCGACCACCACCGACGGCCGCATGGCAACGGGGGATCTTCGTGGGTGCGGCGGCGTTGCTACTGGCGGTCTTGTTGACCGTCCGATCAATGCGATCGCGTCGCGCCGTGCGATAATCACTGCGTTCAACCCCTCTCGCGAAGGTTGGTCGTGGCGAAGATCCTGGTCCTGCACGGGCCGAACTTGAACCTCCTGGGAACGCGCGAGCCCGACATCTACGGGGCACAGTCGCTGGCGGACATCGACCGGGGGCTGGCGGACCAGGCGCATTCCGCCGGGCACGACCTCGAGTCCGTGCAGAGCAACGCCGAGCACGAACTCGTCGATGCCGTGCAACGTGCCGGTGCCGAGGGCGTGCGCTTCATCGTCATCAATCCCGCCGCCTTCACCCACACCAGCGTGGCGTTGCGCGACGCCTTGCTCGCCGTCGAGATTCCCTTCATCGAGGTGCACCTGTCGAACGTCCACGCGCGCGAGCGGTTCCGGCACCACTCCTACTTCTCGGACATCGCGCAAGGGGTCGTGGCCGGCCTCGGCGCGAGGGGATACGAATTCGCGCTGGCGTCAGCGGTTGCATGGCTCAGCGAGAACGACGCACACGGAGGGTGACGGTATGGACATGCGTAAGATCAGGAAGCTAATCGAGCTGGTGCAGGAGACCGGCATCGCCGAACTCGAAGTGCGGGACGGCGACGAGAAGATCCGGGTTGCGCAATTCGCCTACGCGTCCGGCAAGGCGCCGGCGCAGGCCGTAGTGCAGGAGGAAGCGCAGGTGCCGGCGGCGAAGAACGTGCCGGGGGCCGTCATGCCGGCACCGATGGCGGGGACGTTCTACCGGGCACCGGCCCCGGGTGAAGCGCCGTTCGTCGATGTGGGGGACACCGTGGCCGTTGGCGACGTGCTGTGCATCGTCGAGAGCATGAAGATGATGAACAAGGTCGAGAGCGAATTCGCCGGACAGATCGCCGAGGTCCTGGTCGAGAACGGCAAACCGATCGAATCGGGCGCGGGGTTGTTCCGGATTCTCTAGATGCCCTGGATGCGCGTCAGCGCCAGCGCGACCGCGGAACTAGCCGACGACATCGCCGCACGATTGACGACTGCGGGTGCCATCGCGGTCACCTTGGTGCCGGGGCGCGACTCCGCCGACGACGTGCTGGAGCCTGCGCCGGATGCGACACCCATGTGGGACACGGTCCAGGTGGAGGGTCTTTTCGGCGTCGAAGCGGATCTTTCGCCGCTTGCCGGAATCGACATCGATGTCGATTTCCTGGCGGATCGGGACTGGTCCGAGACGTGGCGCGACGGCATCGGGCCGTTGCGGTTCGCCAAGCTGCTCGTCGTGCCGAGGACATCCACGTTCCAATCGCGTCCGGATGACGTCGTGGTACGGCTGGATCCCGGTCTCGCCTTCGGAACCGGCACGCATGCGACCACCGCCCTCTGTCTCGAGCAATTGGCGCGAACGCCGCTGGACGGCAAGCGCGTTCTCGACGTTGGGTCGGGATCCGGGATCCTGGCCATTGCCGCTGCCCGCCTTGGGGCTACGGCGGTTGCCGTCGACCATGACCCCCAGGCACGGCGCGCGACCCTTGAGAACAGCCGCGCCAACGGCGTCGAGATCGCCTTCGAGAGCCGCCTCGACGCGGTGGATTCTGCCTTCGACGTGGTGATTGCGAACCTAGTCGCCGGCACGATCCGTGGACTGGTAGACGCCTTTTCCGACCGACTCGTACCGGGCGGCGAACTGGTGCTTTCCGGCATACTAGCGGAGCAAGTGGAGTGGGTTGTGGACGCGTTCTCCAAGCAGGAGTTTCGATTCGAAGTGCCGAGGCGCCGGGACGGCTGGGCGATGTTGCGAGGATTTCGATGTCCGAATCCCAGCCGCTGATCGCCGAGTGTCCTAGTTGCCAGACCCGGTTCCGCGTTACGGAGGAGCAACTCGCCGTCGCTGAGGGTCGAGTACGATGCGGCGCCTGTCTTGCAGTCTTCGATGGCCGCGAAGCCGAGGTCAGAGACGATGAGACGGCGATCGTCGGCGACCCAGTGGATGTGCTACTGGAAATCGAGCGGACGGAGGAACCGGCATCTGGACCCGGTTCGGCGCAAGAGGGCGAGTTCCCGCCGCAGCCCGACTACGAGGGAGCAGCCGATTCCATACCCGGCAAACCGCTGCACCTGATGCGGTTCGCGACCGCCATCGCCGCGGCGCTGGCGCTGCTTGCCGCAGGCGTCCTGGTGCTCCAATACGAGGTCTACGTCCAGGATCCGGTGCTTCGCGAGGCCTACGAGATCGTCGGCGTCGAAGTGCCGAGATTCAAGGCGCTCGACAGGATCGACGTCGCCAATCCATCCGTCGACGAGCGATTGGGTGCCCCGGAGGGATTGGTCGTTCGGCTGGATCTGACCAACACCGCGCCGCGCTACCAGCGCTTTCCGAGCCTGGAGGTGCGGTTCCAGCGTAAGGACGGGACCTTGCTCGCCGACGAACAACGCGTTGAGCCGGGGGCGTACCTGCCGAACCCGAGCCAGTCCCGTCGCATGTCGCCGAACCAGACCACCCCCGTAGAACTGCGTCTCCAAGACCCCGGGCCGGACGCGTTCAGCTACTCGATTTCGCTGCTGTGAGGTCCTCCCCCGACACGTTGGTTGCCGTCAAGCGGGCGTTGCTGAGCGTCTCCGACAAGACCGGGGTCGTGGCGTTCGGCCAGGCTCTCGAAGGCATGGGCGTCGAACTGGTATCGACCGGCGGTACTTTCGCCGCGCTGTCCGATGCGGGCGTCCCGGTGACCGAGGTGGCTTCCGTAACCGGGTCTCCGGAGATGATGGACGGACGCGTCAAGACGCTGCATCCGATGATCCATGGCGGCATCCTTGCACGACGGGATATGGATGCCGACACGCTTACCCGACACGGCATCGTCGGCATCGACCTGGTGGCGGTGAACCTCTATCCCTTCGAAGCGACGGTGGCCCGGCCGGACTGCACCCTGGAACTTGCGGTGGAGAACATCGACGTCGGCGGGCCGGCCCTGCTGCGTGCCGCGTCCAAGAACCACCGCGACGTCCTGCCCGTCGTCGATCCCGCGGATTACCCGGACGTCGTGGGCCGACTCAAGGAGGGAGGCACTGCCTTGGACTATCGCCTGCGCATGGCCGCCAAGGCGTTTCGACACACGGCGGCCTACGATGCCGCGATCGTCGCGTACCTGGAGAAGAGCCTATGAAGATCCTGGTCGTCGGTTCGGGCGGCAGGGAACACGCGCTCGCCTGGACGCTGGCACGCTCGCCGTCGGTGGATGCGGTGTTCGCCGCGCCGGGCAACCCGGGAACCGCCGCCGAGGACAATGTCACGAACGTGGATGTCGACGGTGCCGACTTCGCTGCCCTGACCGACCTCGTCCGCGGCTGCGGCATCGATCTGACCATCGTCGGTCCGGAAGTGCCGCTCGTGGACGGAATTCGCGACCATTTCGACGCCTGCGGCCTGAGGTGCTTCGGACCGTCGAAGGCCGCTGCCCGTCTCGAGGGGTCGAAATCCTTCGCCAAACAGTTCATGGAACGCCACGGCATTCCCACCGCCGCCAGCAGGATATTCACCGGGTTCGCCGCCGCCGAGAACTACATCCGCAGCAGGGGCGCGCCCATCGTCGTCAAGGCGGATGGTCTGGCTGCGGGAAAGGGCGTCGTCGTTGCCCGGAGGGTCGACGAGGCCGTCGACGCGGTGCGCGGCATGCTGTCGGGGACAAGTTTCGGCGATGCGGGCCGGCAGGTCGTGGTCGAGGATTTCCTGGAGGGGGAAGAGGCGAGTTTCACCTGCATCCTCGACGGCGAGCGTGCGCTACCGTTGGCATCGTCCCAGGATCACAAACGCCGCGACGAGGGGGATCGAGGTCCCAACACCGGCGGCATGGGTGCCTATTCGCCGGCGCCGGTGGTGACCGCCGACGTACACGATCGCATCATGGCCGAGATCATCGAGCCGCTGGTGCGAGGCGCAGCGGCGGACGGCATGCCCTACCAGGGATTTCTCTATGCGGGTTTGATGATCGGGCCCGACGGTGCGCCCAAGGTTGTCGAGTTCAACTGCCGGTTCGGGGACCCGGAAGCCCAGCCCGTGTTGTCGCGTCTGCGTTCGGACCTGGCAATGCTCTGCCTGCGCGCGGTCGATGGCACGGGCCTTGCCGATGTCGCCCTGGAGTGGGAGCCGCGCACAGCGCTCGGCGTCGTACTCACGGCGGGGGGCTATCCGCTGGCCTACGACACGGGAGACGCCATCGCCGGACTCGGCGACGACCTCCCGGACAGCAAGGTTTTCCATGCCGGTACCGCGTTCGGCGAAACGGGCATCGTCACCGCGGGTGGTCGCGTGTTGTGCGTCGTGGGCCTCGGCGACGACATCGCATCGGCACAGTGCCTGGCCTACCAACGGGCCTCGAGCATCCACTGGCGGCGGATTTCCTACCGCCGGGATATCGGATTTCGCGCGCTTGCACGGGCGTCTGGCTGACAGACGTATTCGCCGAGCCACGGCACTCTTCGGGCACTCAAAGCCCAAGGAGTAGACGCCGTGCTCGAACTGCTTAGAACATTCAAACCCTTCCAGAACCTCGGTCCCGCCGCACTTGCCGCCATCGAGCCCCACGCCGACAGCCTGCGACTCCCCGAGCGGCGCTGGCTGCGGCGCCGGGGTCAGCCGCTGACGCGAAACCTGTTCCTGGTCCACGGCACCGTTTCGGTGCGAGGCGCGAGCGGCGAGCAGCGTGTCTCGGCTCGACAGACCGGTGGGGAATCCCTCAACGAACTCGTGGGTGACGACGTGGAGATTCTCACCGTGACGACGGTGGAGGTGATCGCCGTCGACCTCGCGCGCGTCCGGCCAATCCTCGAAGGACAGCGGGTGGCCGCCACTCCCGAGGTCTCCGTAGTCGACGAGTGGATACACACACTCCTGGAAGGACCGGTGATGCGGTGGTTTCCACCCCGCACCTGGGCTCGTTTGCTGCGCGCCGGCGAGGCCCGACGGGTGCGTCAGGGCGACCTCGTCGTTGGGAAAGGGGACACGCCGGAGCACATCATGGTCGTGGGCAGCGGCACCGCGGCGAGCGGCGACACACGCTTTGGCCCCGGCGATTTCTTCGCGGAGGAGTCCGCACTGACGAAACTCCCGGCTGCAAACGACGTCGTCATGGAGACCGATGGGGTCGTCGTCGCCTTCGCGGCACGGGACGTGCTCGAGTTGATCGGCGAATACGATGCGCCGGACGTCGACCCGCCCCAGCGCCTCGAACTCGATAGGGTATCGACTGCCCGGGAAGAGGAGGCGCTTGCCAGCTTGGCAACCGGTTCGCCAGTCGCCGTTCGCGGCGGCGATGCGGGACGCCGGCTCGTGGTGGCGGCGAGGCTGATGCGGGAGGGATTCACCGTCGTGTAGGGCGGGTGGGTAACCGATGCAAGCCGGTGTAAGCTCGGACGTGAGATTCTGGATTCCCTAAGAGACGAGATGACACACCTAGACACCTTCCTGACGGCGGTGGACCGGGGCCTGCGAAGTGTCACGGGGGTTGTCAAGGCCGACCGCCCAAGTCCGGCAGTGGAGCACGAGTCGGAATTGACAGACGCCGAACGGCGCCACGCTGCAGGGCTGATGCGGGTCAACCACTGCGGGGAGATCTGCGCCCAGGCGCTCTACGAGGGCCAGGCGCTGACCGCGCGTCGCGCGGAGACACGCGAGTCCCTCGCCGCGGCCGCCCGTGAGGAGGAGGATCACCTGGCTTGGTGTCGGGAGCGCCTCACCGAACTCGACGGCCGGCCCAGCGTTCTGGATCCCGCATTCTACGTCGCCTCCTTTGCCCTCGGGGCCGTCACGGGGTTGCTCGGCGACAGGGTCAGCCTCGGCTTCATCGAAGCCACCGAGGATCAGGTCAAGCACCATCTCGACCGGCACATCGAGAAACTGCCGGCGGGCGACGAGCGCAGCCGTGCCATCCTCACCGAGATGCGCACCGACGAGGTGCGGCACGGCGAGGACGCGGTTCGATCCGGTGGCATCGAGTTCCCCCAGGCGGTGAAGGGCGTCATGGGCCTGGTCTCGAAGGTGATGACGGAGACGACCTACCGAATCTGAAGGGACCGGTGGGCCTACGCGCGCGCCAACGGTGGGTGGTGAATGATCTGCACGGTCGTGCCTTCCGGATCCTTGCAGTAGAAGCTCCGCGCCCCGTCGCGATGGGTACGGGGCGGCGCATCGGCGGGCACCTCGTTCGCCGTCAGGTACTCGTACCAACTGTCCACGTCGTCCGGTTCGTCGACCAGGAATCCGATATGGTCCAGGCGTTGGCCGTCTTCGACGATGTCGCCCGTCGCGCGGTGGATCGCCAGGTTGTCCGTGCCGGAAGTGAGGTAGACGTTGTCGGCGTCCGGACGCCATTCCACGGCCATGCCGAAGAGTCCCGTGTAGAACGCCAAGGTCTTCTCGAACCGGCGCGCGTGCAGGGCGACGTGGTGCAAACCGGCGAGCGGCGGCGGCTGGGTCATGCTTCGATCAACTCGTAGTCGTGCGTGACGGCGACCCCGGCGCGTTCCAGCATGATCGAGGCGGAGCAGTATTTCTCAGCGGTCAGGTGGATGGCCCGCTCGACTTTCCTAGCGTTCAGGCCGAGCCCCGTCACCCGGAAGTGGAAGTGGATGCGGGTAAAGACCTTGGGGTCGTTGTCGGCCCGATCGGCCTCGATCTCCGTTGAGCACTCGACGAGGTTCTCCCGACCCCTGCGGAGAATGTTCACGACGTCGAACGACGTGCAGCCGCCGACGCCCAGGAGCATGAGTTCCATGGGGCGAATGCCTTGGTTCTGGCCGCCAAGTTCGGGCGGCCCGTCGATCGCGACATGGTGACCGCTTTCCGACCGGCCCTCGAAGCGCACGTCGCCCACCCAGTCCACCGTTGCCCGCATCCCCGCAGTGTGTCGGATTTGACGCGCCAGCGGCAAGTCCGACGGAGTGAGGGGCGGCTTGGGCTGGGGCGAAACGGGTCGCCAGAGGCGGCGGGTTTCGTGGCGTTGACATCAGCCGAACAGCCGTTGGAGGGCTCTCCCGGGGTCGCCTTCGCGCATGAACGCGGTGCCCACTAGGAAGGCGTGAACCCCCGCGTCGCGTAGCCTGCGGACATCATCGGGGGTGTGGATGCCACTCTCGGTGACGACGGTGACAGCATCGGGAATCACGCTGAGGAGGTCGATGGTAGTGTCCAGGTTCGTCGTGAAAGTGGAAAGGTCCCTGTTGTTGATGCCCACGAGCCTGGCCCCGAGATCCAGGGCCGCGTCCAGTTCGCGACCGTCGTGGACCTCGACCAACACGTCAAGACCCACCTCGTCCCCTAGCTGCGCGAGGTCCCCGAGTTGCCCATCGTCAAGTGCGGCGGCGATCAGCAGCATGCAGTCCGCGCCCAGCGCGCGCGACTCGTAGACTTGGTAGTGGTCGACGATGAAGTCCTTGCGCAGTGCTGGAAGCGTCGTGACGTTCCGGGTCTCCTCCAGGTGACGGTCGCAGCCCATGAAGTAGCGTTCGTCGGTGAGGACCGATAGGCACGTCGCGCCGGCCCCTTCGTAGGACGTCGCTATGTCGGCGGGATCGAACTCGGTCCGAATAACGCCTTCGCTGGGGGATGCGCGCTTGATCTCCGCGATCACCGCGGGATCGCTGGCCTTGATCGCCTCGGCGAAGCCGCGAGCTGCGCTGGCGGCCTCGGCGTCTCTTCGCACGTCGGCGAGGGGCCGAACCCCGCGCCGGAAAGCGACTTCGTTGCGCTTGTGGGCGACGATCTCGGCGAGTATTCCCTCCGATCGGCGCCGATCTCGCTTCGCCGGATTCATACCTCGCCCATCATTCGCGTCAGATCGACGAACTCCTTGAGCTTTTCCGACGCCTGACCCGATGCGATCAAGTCCTGGGCGAGCACGACGCCGTTCGCCAACGTGGTGGCAACACCGGACGCGTAGATCGCTGCGCCCGCGTTCAGCGCGACGATATCCGAGGCGGCTTCGTTCGACTCGTTCAGCGCGGATCGGATTAGGCCGAGGCTCTGTTCCGGCGTCGCCGCTCTCAAGTCGTCCATCGTCTTCTCGCGCAGGCCGAAGTCGGTGGGCGACACCTCGTAGGTGTCGATGCTGCCCTCGTTGAGTTCTACGACGACGGACGGTCCTTGGATCGACAACTCGTCGAGGCCGTCGCTGTGCACGACAAGGACGCGATCGGAACCGAGCGCTTGGGCGACTTCGGCGAGTGGTCTTTGCCAAACCGGGGCGAATACGCCCAGCACCTGGCGTTTCGCGCCCGCCGGGTTGGTGAGCGGGCCCAGGAGATTGAAGATCGTGCCGATGCCCAGTTCGCGCCGAACCGGGCCGGCGTGGCGCATGGCGGCGTGATGGCGGACGGCGAACAGGAATCCGACGCCGACTTCGCGAATGCAACGGCCGACCTGGTCGGGTTCGAGTTCGACGTTGGCGCCGGCGGCTTCCAGGACGTCCGCGCTGCCGCTTGCGCTGGACGCGCCGCGGTTGCCGTGCTTGGCCACGTGGGCCCCGGCGGCAGCGGCCACGAACGCCGCCGCGGTGGAGATGTTGAAGCGCTTGGCGGCACCGCTCCCGCCGGTGCCGCAGGTATCGACCAGGTTCGGCACATCGACATCGACCTTGGTGGACACGGCCCGCATGGCCTCCGCCGCCCCGGTGATCTCCTCGACGGTCTCGCCCTTGGCCTTGAGCCCGATCAGCACGCCGGCGATCTGGGCGGGCGTGGCTTCGCCGGCCATGATGGTGTCGAAGACGGAGCGCGTGTCGTTACGGTCGAGATTCCGTCCCGCGACCAGTGTCCCGAGAGCGTCTTTCATTTGCATTGTTCCCTCCGTCAGTTAGCGCGTAAGGAAATTGCCGAGCAGCTGATGTCCCACCTGCGTCTTGATCGATTCGGGATGGAACTGAACCCCTTCCACGGGATGCTCGCGGTGCTTGATCCCCATTACCTCGTCCGCCTCGCCGAGCTCGGTGGCGGTCCACGCGGTCACCTCTAGGCATTCGGGAATGTCGGCGACGATGAGCGAGTGGTAGCGAGTCGCTTCGAACGCCGGCGGCAGCTCCCGGAACACGCCCCGGCCGCTATGGTGGATGGCCGAGAGCTTGCCGTGCATGACCTGCCGGGCGCGGCGCACGGTTCCGCCGTAGGCCTGGCCGATACTCTGGTGGCCCAGGCAGATACCCAAGGTCGGGATTTCCTTGCCGAAAGCCTCGACCACCGACAGGGAGATGCCCGCTTCATTGGGTGTGCACGGGCCGGGAGAGATGACGATCCTGTCGGGCGCCATGCGCTCTATGTCCCCCAAGCCGATCTCGTCGTTGCGGTGCACCTGCACGTCGGCGCCCAGTTCACCGAGGTACTGCGCGACGTTGTAGGTGAAGGAGTCGTAGTTGTCGATGAGAAGGATCATGGCCCGTCGCCGCGTCCCGTCTGCCGTCCGGTGAGAGGCGGGCAGCTTACAGCCCCCCGAGCGGGCGTGGAAGTTGGCCGTGCGCGAAGTCGGTTCCGTGACTCGCGTGCGGATGCCCTATAGCATGATGCCGAGGGATCACGCGGGACTTGGAATGCGCGATGTGACGGCGTTTTCGGTGCCTGACATCATCAGGACGTCGTTTGCCGTCTACTTCAGCAATCTGCCGACGTTCCTGCCGCTGTCTCTGGTCGTCTTGCTGCCGTCGTTTGCTGTTGTCCTGTTCGTCGGTTCGAGCAGCCTCAACGATCCGCTGGTCATGCCGGCCCTGAACGAGATACAGGATCCGGCGGTCGCATACGCCGCGTTGGGCCGGATTTACCTGGTCTTGACCCGTGAGTTCTTTGTCAACTGGCTGTGTGCGTTCTGGCTGCAGGCTGCGCTCGCGTTTGGCGTGGTGCGCCACCTGCGGGGTGGACACGCCGATTTCGCCGAACAGATCGCGCAGGCCGTGCGCCGAATAGTCCCCGCGACGGCGGTTGCGGCGATCGTCGCGGTGGCGACGGGTATCGGGTTGTACCTGCTCGTAGTGCCGGGCGTGATCTTGGCAATGGTCCTATGGGTCGCTGTGCCGGCGGTAATCGTGGAACGCAGAGGCCTTCACTCGCTCGCTCGAAGCGCGGAGCTGACGAGAGGATTCAGGGGACAGATCTTCGGCTTAGCGCTCGTCCTGACCCTGCTTCACTTGGTCGCTGGGACCACCGTGGTCTTGGTGTCGATCGAGATCACGACCAATCCGCTGCTGGTATGGTCCATGGGACAGGCGGTTGGCGTCGTCTTCGTCGGGATCTGGGCCACCGCGGCCTCGGTCAGCTACCACGATCTGCGGGTTCTTAGGGAAGGCGTTGACACGCGTTCGGTTTCGCGCGTCGACGACTAGTAGGTCCGCCAACCCTGAGACGTCGTGTCTTGGATGGTCGCGGATCCGTGACGGCGGGCGAACCGCCACGGATTCCGGCAGGCCGACTCTACTGGTTGTAGCCCATGATCGCCTTCACCTCGAGGAATTCCTCGAAGCCGTATCGGCCCCATTCCCGACCGTTGCCGGACTGCTTATAGCCGCCGAACGGCGCCTTGTTGTCGACGGGCGCGCCGTTTAGGTGAACATTGCCCGTGCGGATCCGCCGGGCGACATCCCGGGCGCGGTCGCTCGTGCCCGACACGTAGCCGGACAGACCGTAGGCCGTGTCGTTGGCGATCCTGACGGCGTCGTCGTCGTTCTCGTAGCCGATCAGCGACAGCACCGGTCCGAAGATCTCTTCCCGGGCGATGGTCATGTCGTTGCTGACGTGGGAGAACACGGTGGGGCGAACGTAGTAGCCGGCATTCAGTCCGTCGGGCCGTCCGGGACCGCCGCATTCGAGCGTGGCGCCTTCGTCGATACCCTTTTCGATCAACCCCTGGATCTTGTTGAACTGGACTTCAGACACCACCGGACCGATGGTGGTGTCCGCGGCGTTCGGATCCCCCACTTTGACGTTCGCTGCCGCCGACTTGGCGATCTGCGCTGCCTCGTCCATGCGCGAGTTGGGAACCAGCATGCGGGTCGGGGCGTTGCAGGACTGGCCGGAGTTGGTGCACATGCCGAACACGTCCCGGGCGATCGATGCCGCGAAATCGGCGTCGTCCAGGATGATGTTGGCCGACTTGCCGCCGAGTTCCTGGGCCACGCGTTTCACGGTCGGCGCCGCGTTGCGGGCGACCTCGACACCGGCGCGGGTCGAACCCGTGAAGGACACCATGTCGACGTCCGGGTGTGACGAAATGGCCGCACCCACCGTGGGGCCGTCGCCGTTTACCAGATTGAAGACCCCGGGCGGAACACCGGCCTCGTCCAGCACTTCCGCGAACAGGATGGCGTTGAACGGAGCCACCTCGGATGGCTTCAACACCATCGTGCAACCTGCCGCCAGCGCCGGCGCGACCTTGCAGGCGATCTGGTTGATCGGCCAGTTCCACGGCGTGATGAGGCCGCATACGCCGGCAGCTTCGCGAATAACGCGCGTCCCGCCGATGTCCTCCTCGAACTCGAAGCGCTTGAGGACGCTCAAGGTAGAGAGGAAATGGCCGAGGCCCGCCGGTGCCTGGGCGGCGTTGGCCAGGGCGGCGGGAGCGCCCATCTCCTCGCTGATCGTGGACGCCACCTGGGGGATTCGCGACTTGTAGACATCGACGATGCGCTGCAGGATGTCGACGCGTTCCTCCCGCGTGGTCTTCGAATAGGAGTCGAACGCGGCGACGGCCGCGGCGACGGCCCGGTTGACGTCGTCGACATTGCCGAGCGCAACCTCCCCGATCGGCTCCTCGGTGGCGGGGTTGATCACGTCGAGACGCTTGCTCGACAGGGGTTCCACCCACTCGCCGTTGATGTAGAACTGGTTGCGGTGACTCATATTGGTCCTTCCTTAACGGTATTGAACGCAGCCGCGCAACCTATGCGAAACCGACCCCACTACGCAAGTACATGCGGCGACGTCGAGAACCCGCCGCGGTCCCGTAGGGGCGACCCTATCGCGCCCGCTAGGGCGCGCGGTCGCCCGCATTGGGAATCGCCTCCCGTAAGCCGGGACGGGACAAGCCCGTCCCCTACGGCGCGGTCCCCCACTGACGCGCGGTCGAGACTTTCAATCCGGCAGTCCGAGCACCCGCTTGGCGATGATGTTCAGTTGCACCTCGTTGCTCCCGCCGGCGATCGAACCTGCCTTGCCGGCGAGCCAGGCCCGGGTCATGCCGAGTTCGCCGCCCCCGAACCCTTCGCCCTCCCAGCCGATGCCGCGAGTACCCATCATCGAGACCTGCAGCTCGGCCCGTTCCTTGCGCAGGTTCGCCCCGTAGTACTTGAAGATCGACGTTTGCGGTCCCGGCGTGGATCCCTGGGACTCTTCGACGGTACGACGTTGGGTCAGCCTAAACGCCTCTGCATCGATGTAGTGGCCGGCGATGGACCGACGTAGATCATCGTCCGCTATGCGGCCGTCGTCGTCGCCGGCGAAGCTGCGGGCGAGATCGTAGAGTTCGTCGCCGGATTCGCGGTTGGTGCCGCTCGCCAGCATGCCGATGCCGGAGCGCTCGTGCTGCAGGAGACGCTTGGCGACGGTCCAGCCCTTGTTCAGCTCGCCGACGAGGTCCTCCTTCTGCGCGATGGCGTTGTCGAAGAAGGTCTCGCAGAACGGCGACGCACCGGAGATTAGCCGGATGGGCCGAACGGTGACGCCGGGCTGGTTCATGCTGAACAGGAGGAAGCTGATGCCCTCGTGCTTCGGTACGTCCGGGTCCGTGCGCACGAGGCAGAAGATCCAGTCGGCGTTGTTCGCCCCGGAGGTCCAGATCTTCTGGCCGTTGATCACGAAGTGATCGCCCTTGTCCTCGGCCCGGGTGCGCAGGGAGGCGAGGTCGGAGCCGGAACTGGGTTCCGAGTAGCCTTGACACCACCAGACCTCTCCCCGGGCGATTCTGGGAAGGTGACGGGCCTTCTGGTCTTCGGTGCCGTATTCGAGCAGGGTCGGCCCGATCATCGTCGTGCCCATGCCGGATACCGGCGCGCGGATCTCGAGCGCTCGCATCTCCTGCAGCAGCGCGACGTACTCGTCCTTATCGAGTGCCGCGCCGCCGTACTCCTCCGGCCAAGTCGGCACGGTGAAGCCACGCTCGGCACAGCGATCTATCCACAACCGCTGATCGTCCGTCATCGGCACCTTGGTGCCGCCACCCGGCACCCCGCCCGGTCCCCGGCAGGTCTGCGGACAGTTGGCGTCGAGCCAGTCCCGGACTTCGCTTCGAAACGACATGGGGTTACCCCGCTACCCAACCTGCATCCAATGCTAGCGCAGCCGTCGATCCGTTGGGGGCCTGCTGGTCGCGGCCGGATTGCGGCGGGCCGGAAGCAGCTTCAGTCCATCTCCCTGAACGACGAGGCCGCCATTCGTGCCGCGCGGAAGATGGCGCGGCCCTTGTTCATGGTCTCCTTCCACTCCAGTCGCGCCACCGAGTCGGCGACGATGCCCCCGCCGGCCTGGATGTAGAGCCGGCCGTCCTTGAGGATCGCGGTGCGGATGGCGATGGCGGTGTCCATGTTGCCGTTCCAGGCCAGATAGCCCACCGCGCCCCCGTAGATGCCTCGCCTCACCGGTTCGAACTCGTCGATGATCTCCATGGCCCGGATTTTGGGCGCGCCGGATAGGGTGCCGACGGGGAGGGTGGCGCGGAGAACGTCCACGGCGGTCCGGCCCTCCGCCAATCGGCCGACGACGTTGGACGACAGGTGCATGACGTGGGAGTAGCGTTCGACCACGAACTGCTCGGTGACTTCCACGCTGCCGGTCGCGGACACCCGGCCGACGTCGTTGCGACCGAGGTCGATGAGCATCAGGTGCTCGGCGATCTCCTTGGGATCGTTGAGTAGTTCCTCCTCCATGGCCAGATCTTCGGCCTCGGTGCGACCGCGCCGTCGGGTACCGGCCAGGGGCCGATTGACGATCACGCCGTCCTCGACGCGGGCCAGGATTTCGGGAGAGGAACTGACGATATGAAAGTCCCCGAGGTTCATGAAATACATGTACGGAGAGGGATTGAGGCTGCGCAGTGCCCGGTAGAGGTTGATGGCCGGGCTGACGAACGGGATGGACATCCGCTGGGAGAGCACGACCTGCATGACGTCGCCGGCGCGGATGTACTCGCGGATTCGTTCCACGGCGGCCATGAACTTCGCCCGGCCGAAGGCGGATTCGAAATGCTCCTCCTCCACGGTTTCGTTGGCGGTGGCGGTGATGAACTGCGGCGTCGGGCCCGTCAGTTTGGCGGCCATGGTCTCAAGCCGCGCCCTAGCGCTGGCGAAGGCGTCGGGTTGGGCAGGGTCCGTCAGCGAGATGAACTTCACGCGGCTCGACATGTTGTCGAACACCAGGACGTCGGTGGACACCATCAGCAGGATGTCCGGTGTGCCGAGATCGTCGGGCGGCGCGGAATCCTTGAGGCGTTTCTCCACCGTGCGGACCGTGTCGTAGCCGAAGTAGCCGACGAGTCCGCCGAAGAACCGCGGCAGACCGGGGATGTCCGGGACGTTGTAGCGGCGGCTGAACGCTTCGATGGCCGACAACGGATCGTCAGTCCGGGACTTCTCGACGACTACGCCGTCGTCCTCCACCGTGAACCCGTCGCCGCAGACGCGGACCACCGTGCGGGATGGCAGCCCGATGATGGAGTAACGGCCCCACTTCTCGCCGCCCTGCGCGGCGGACTCGAGCAGGTAGGAGTGGGGCCCGTCGGCAAGCTTCAGGTAGGCGGAGAGCGGCGTCTCTAGGTCGGCGAGAATCTCGTGGACGACCGGTATGTGGGAATAGCCGGCATCGCGGAGGGCATCGTAGTCGTCTTGGTTCATGGCAATCGCGCAGTTGGGACGAGGATTGGCGAAGAGGTCCCGAGCACCGCCGTTGGGCGCACTCGGACGAGCGTTACGGTCGCCAGCGCGAGTCGGCGCCACCCACGCCGCAGGTCCCGTTCGATTGCCGTTTTTGACTCATGGGCGCGAAACCTAAACGAGCGCGTCGAACGAATCAATGACCCGGTCGGCGCCGAGATGCTCGGGATCCTTGCCGTGGTTGTAGCCGTGACGGTAGAGCACGATGTCGCACCCGGCGGCGCGGGCGCAGAGCACATCGGTCTCGGAGTCGCCAACGAACAATGCGTGTTCGATGGCCGCGCCAAGCTGGTCGCACGCGTACAAGGCCGGTTCGGGGTGGGGCTTGAAGTTCGCGGTGGAGCCGCGGCCCACAACGACCTCGAAGTACCGGGCGAGATCGAGGGCGTCGAGCAGTCGGTTGCTCAGGTCCGTCGGTTTGTTGGTGACGACTGCCAGTGGCGCGCGGGCTGCCAGCGCGGTGAGCGTCTCAACGACAGTGGGATAAGGCAGGGAATATCTCGCGATGTGCGCCGCGTAGTGGTCGACGAGCGCTGCCTGGTGGCGGTCCAACTCGCCGGCCTCGGCCCGGACACCGAGATGCTCGAACGCGGCGCCCAGCATCGCGCGGACGCCGTGCCCGACCCAATGCCGCGTAAGCGATTCGTCGACCTCGCGAAGTCCTTCCCGGGCGAGGGTGTGGTTGAGCGCCCGCGAGAGGTCTGGCGCGGTGTCTACCAGGGTCCCGTCGAGGTCGAAGAGATAGGCCGCGTAGCTCACCTAGGCGGGTGCCGCCAACTCATCGCGCATGGCACCGATAACCGCACGGTAGTCGTCGACGCGGGACCCGGCACCGACGGGGACGCCGAAGATCGCAGACCCGGCGACGAACATGTCGGCGCCGGCTGCTGCCGCGTCGGCGATGTTGTCGACCTTGATGCCGCCGTCGATCTCTAGCCGGATCTCGTGACCGCTCGAGTCGACGGCTTTGCGTGCGGCGCGGACCTTGTCGAGCGACGAGGGTAGGAAGGCCTGACCGCCGAACCCTGGATTCACGGACATGATGAGCACCAGGTCCACGGCGTCGATCAGCGGTTCGAGCAGGGCGACTGGCGTCCCCGGGTTGAACACGAGCCCCGCCTTGGCGCCACGCTCCCGAACAAGCCCGAGGGAACGGTGCGGGTGCTCGCTCGCTTCCGGGTGGAAGGACACGATGTCGGCACCGGCGTCGGCGAATGCGACGATCAGGTCGTCCACGGGCTTGACCATGAGATGCACGTCGACGGGTGCCGCAACGCCGTGGCTGCGCAGGGATTCGAGTACCAAGGGCCCGACGCTGAGGTTCGGCACGTAGTGGTTGTCCATGACGTCGAAGTGAATGGCGTCGGCGCCTGCGGCCACCACATCGTCGACCTCCTGGCCAAGCTTGGCGAAGTCGGCGGCAAGGATTGAAGGGGCGATCCAGGGTTCCACGGCGAGTTCGGCACGGCACTTGCGTGGAGCGCATTCTACGCCGTCAGGCGGCGTGCCCGCTTGAGTTGCCCCGGTGTGCCGATGTCGATCCAGGTGCCATTGAAGATCTCGCCCGACACCTCGCCCATGGCCGCAGCTTTGAACAGGGGGTCTGTGAGGGAAAAGGGACCATTGGGCGTGTTGTCGAACAACGACTCCGCCAACACGGCGATCCCGCAATACGTCAGGTTGTTGTCGGCACCGCGTCGGACGTGCCTGGCGCCATCGGAGGTGTCGAGATGGAAGTCCGCCTGGTCCGTGTACGCCGGGGTTGGCGTCAGGACGAGGTGCGCCTTGGCAGGGCGGGCATCGGCGAGGTCCCGAAACGGGTAGTTAGTCCAGATGTCTCCGTTCAGCACCAGGAACGGTCCGGGGGCGAGCCGGGGGAGCGCTTTCTTGATGCCACCGCCGGTGTCCAGCAGGTCGGGCTCGCGGCTGTAGTGGATCCGGATGCCAAGGTCAGTGCCGGTGCCGAGTGCCCGTTCGATGGCATCGCCCAAGTGGTGCAAGTTGATGATCACGTCGCGGATGCCGGCGCGGTGCAGCCAGCGAAGCTGGTGCACGATCAACGGCTCGCCGGCCACTGGAATCAGCGGTTTGGGAATGCGCTCCGTAAGCGGGCGCAGGCGTTCGCCGCGCCCGGCGGCCAGGATCATGGCCCGCACGGCAACTCCTCGAGCCGGTCGGCTACCCGGGTGAGCAACTCGTCGTCGATCCAGGCGGCGAATCCGGCGGTCTCGGGGTAGCCCCGGCCGAGGCGCGAGATGCGATCCAACACGGGGACGACGTCGCCGAGATGACTGTCCCGCCCACGACTCAGGTAGAGACGGGCGAATATGCCCACCGCCTTGAGCTGGCGTTGGATGGCGGTGAGGTCGAACGCTCGGTTGAAGGTGGACTCCGCGCAATCGAGTTCGGCCAAGGCGAAGAATCGGTGCCGCCACATCGCCACTCGGGCTTCGTCGAACTCGACGTAGCAATCACGCAGCAACGACGCGATGTCGTAGCAGGCAGGCCCGACAAGCGCGTCTTGGAAGTCGACGATGCCGACCGTCGCATCGTTTCTCCAGATGAGGTTGCGGCAGTGGTAGTCGCGGTGCACGGTGCGCTGCGGCACGCTCTGGGTCGCCTCGATTAGGGCATCTGCCACCCCGGCGTAGGCTTGGGGAACATCGACGCCGACGAATCGTCCAACTACCCAGTCGGTGAAGATCGCCAGTTCGTCCCGGAAGCGGGCCGTCGTGTAAGGCGGAATGTCGTCGCTCACCACGGACTGCAGCCTGACCAGGTCGTGAACCGCGGCGTCCAACGGCGCGTCGATCTCACCGTCAGAGTAGGCTGCGGCGAAGTCCCGTTCGCCGAGGTCTTCAAGGAGTAGCATCCCGCGGTCGAAATCGACCGCATGCACCCGGGGGGTACGCAGGCCGTGATTCCTGAACAGGTCCGTTAGGCGGGCGAAGCGCGGGTTATCCTCCGTGTCCGGCGGCGACAGCATGGCGACGAAGGTGGATACGCCAGTCGAGACGCGAAAGAAAAGGCGCGTACTGGCCTCTACCGGCAGGCGGGCCAGTTCGATGCCGCTCGTGCCGAGCGTATGCTCGACCCAGGCGGCAAGTTCCGGGACGTCTTGGCTCACCCGGCGATTGTCCCCAAGAAGGCGCGGGATTGACACCGCTAGCGTTCTTGAGACCGCGCCATCTCCACACTCGGACAAAGTTTGCCCGGAGGGCGTAGGGGCGACGCTATCGTGCCCGCTAGGGCACGCCGTCGCCCGCGCAAGGTGGCACGGGACGGGACAAGCCCGTCCCCTACGGCTCGCTTGTCTATTGCTGGTGTTGATGGAACCCCTGTCCGTTGCCGAGGAGCTGGCCGAAGCGCTTTGGCAGGAGGGCTCGCAGGGCGCTGTCGGGCTTTACCAATGCCCGGGCCGCTATGTCTTGCCGTCGATGCCGTTTCCCCTGGATTCCGACAGCACGACGTTTCCCCTGGTGGTCGTCGCCGACGCGGTGGCCTCGCGGGAGCCGAGGGTCGTAGCCGATGGCAACGTGGAGGTCCGCCAAGGCAACCGACGCCTCCGAGCGGGGTCGGCGACCCGCGACGAGACCGCATTCAAGGTTCGGGCAAGCGGTGACGTGCGTTTCGACGAACCGGGCTTGAGCGTGCACGGTGCCGAGGCGAGTCTGGATTTGGATTCTCCGCAGGCGATGGTCGAGCACGCGGAGTTCGTACTGACCGATCTGCAACTGCGGGGACGCGCGGACCGGATCGCGAGGCGCGGGGAGGTCGTGGAACTCGACACGACGACCGTGACCAGTTGTCCGCCCGGCGACGTCCGGTGGCAAATCCGCGCCCAGTCGATTCGCCTCGATGCCGCGACCGAGGTCGCGACCTCCCGTCACGCTCGCTTGCAGCTGGGAGGTGTGCCCGTGTTCTACGCGCCCTATCTCCGATTCCCCGTGAGCGATCGGCGGAGCAGCGGGTTCCTCGTTCCCGATGTCTACGAGGGACGCGACGGCATCGACGTGTCGGTGCCCTACTACATCAACCTGGCGCCCAACTACGACGCAACACTGACCCCGCGTTGGATCGCCGAACGCGGTCTCGGAGTGGAAGGCGAAGTCCGGCATCGGAGCCGGTGGACGGACACGGAGTTCGACGCGGCTTTCCTTTCCGGTGACCGCGACTACGATGGCGAGTTCGCCCGGACCGACGCGGGGAACGCCCCGGGAGGTTTCTCGCCGTCCGATCGGTGGTCCCTCGACATCGATCACCGCGGTCGCTTGGGGGACTTCGTTACCGCGTTCGACGTTGCGGCGGTGAGCGACAACGACTATTTCCGCGATTTCGCCCTCGAGGAGGGCGTTGCCAGCCGCGTTGCGCTCGAACGCCGGGGCGAGGTCGAGTATCGGCGCGGGGCGCTGGTCGCGCGACTCTTGGCGCAGGGGTTCCAGCGGCTGGAATCCGGGCCGCAGTCCTATCGGCGCCTGCCGGAGATTGGTGTCTCGTATGCAGGCTTGCTCGTTGGTCCGCTCGGCTGGTCGATGGGTGCGACCTGGGCCTCGTTCGACTCCTCGGCGAATGCCGTGACCGGGGACCGGTACCACCTCGATCCTCGATTGCGGCTCGCCCTCAACCGACCTTGGGGATTCGTCAAGGTGTCGGGCGGTGTCCGCCGCACCGGCTACGACCTGGCGAATGCTCCGGCGGGGAACGACCCGCGGCCGCGACGCCGTGTTGCGATCGGCGTGCTCGATGCCGGCCTTTTCCTTGAGCGCGATGTCTCCCTGGCATCGGGAGCAGGCGCGCTCCTCGGAGCGCGTTCGCAGACACTTGAGCCGCGTCTCTACTATCTCCGCCAGTCCTATGCGGATCAGGACGCGCTGCCGAGATTCGATGCGACGGAATTGACCTTCTCGTACCGGCAGTTGTTCCGGGAAAACCGCTACGCCGGTTTGGACCGCATCGGCGATGCCAACAGGTTGTCGATCGGCGTCGCTTCCCGGCTGTTGGACGCGACGGGTGCCGAAGTGCTCGGGGCACGTCTTGGCGCACTGGTCCATCTCGAGGATCCGCGGGTACGACTCGGCTCGACGGTCCGGCCGCACCCGGACTTGGTAGGGGAGCTCGCGGGACAGCTCGGACCGGTGCGAATCGTCTCTCGGCTGTCCTGGGATGCCGGCGGGGACGAACTCGGCGAGTTCGGCACCGGATTGGCCTACCGTCGCGATGCGCGGAGGATCGTCAACATCGCCTACCGTCGCCGGTTTCCCGACATCGACCAAACCGATGTCTCGGTACACTGGCCGGTGCCGGGGTCTGATCGGGTCAGTGTATTCGGGCGATGGAACCATGACTGGCGTCACGGTCAAATAGTCGAGTCCTTTGCGGGATTGTCGTACGGGGGTTGCTGTTTGGCGGTAAAGCTGCTGTGGCACCGGACCATGGATGCCCCGCGCAATCTGCCCGGTTCGGCGACGACCACGGAGTCGGGCTTGATGCTGCAGCTATCGTTCAAGGGCTTGGGCGGATTTGGCTCGAAGGTTGATTCTCGGCTCGTTCGTGGCATAAAGGGCTACCGGCCGGCCGGCGGTTGATGACGTTCGAGATAACGATGCACTACGACAGGAAGACGGGAAGGTGAAGCGAAACATGACATTCGGATCGGCAAGTTGCGTTGCGTCCACGTTGGCGGCCATTTTCTCAGGCCTGGTCACAAGCCACTCCGCTGCGGCCGAGCGAGAGACCCTCGACAGCATCGTCGCCATCGTGAACGACGACATCGTGCTGATGAGCGAGTACGAGGATCGCTTGGCGGAATGGATGCCCCGGCTGAACGAGTCGGAGAGGAACAACCCGCTCGTGGTCAACACATTGCGCGAGCAGGTCCTCGATCTCCTCATCTCCGAGAGCATCCAGCTCCAGGAGGCGGCACTGCGCGGCATCGAGGTGGACGACGAAACGCTGACGCGGGCTGTCGCCGAATTCGCCCGTCAGAACAACATGACGCTGGAGGAGTTCATCGCCGACGTTGCGGCGCAGGGGAACTCCTACCGGGCGCTGCGCGAGAGGATTCGCCGCGACATTACGATCGAACGGGTGCAACGGGCGGTCGTCAACCGTCGGGTTTTCGTCGCCGAGCGGGACGTCGACGAATTGCTCGCGTCGCCGTTCTTAAAGGAGGCGATTTCGGACGAGTACCGCCTCGGCCACATACTGTTGGAGGTCACGCCGGAAATGACCTTGGCGCAGATAGACGAGGTCCGCGAGAGAGCGGACGGTCTGGTTGCCGAACTGCGCCAGGGCGCGGACTTCGCGGCGGCCGCGATCGAACACTCCTCGGCGCCTACGGCTGCCGCCGGCGGTGACTTGGGCTGGCGCAAGGAGAGCCGTATTCCCAGCCGCTTCTTGGACGTCGTCGGGCTGGAAATCGGTGCTGTTGCGGAACCGTCCCGGGACGCGTCCGGGTTCCACATCGTCAAGATGATCGACAAGCGAGGCGCATCCCAGCAACGGGCGGAGCAAACCCTCGTCAGGCACATCCTCCTTTCCCCGTCCGCTATCCGCTCGGACGAACAGACCCGCCTCGCCATCGAGGAGATTCATAGTCGAATCGTCGACGGGGAGGACTTCGCCGAATTGGCGAGAGAGCACTCCGAGGATCCCGGCACGCGGCTTGCCGGCGGGGATCTGGGCTGGACGACGACGGACGGTCTCGATCCCGCGTTCCAGAGGATGATGAACCTAACGGGAGTAGACGAACTCTCCGAGCCGTTCCAGAGTTCCTTCGGATGGCACATACTGGAAGTTCGCGGTCGACGTCTGCAGGACATCAGCGAAGAGGCGCGGCGCAACTACGCTTACCAGATGCTCGTGGAGAAACGCTTCGACGAACGGCTGGCCGAGTGGTTGACGGAGATCCGCGACGAAGCGTTTATCGAGCGTCGGGGAGAATTCGCCGAGCAGAGAATCAACGTGGGCGCGCCGTTCGGCGGCTGACACGGGGTTGACGTTCCATGGAATCAACCCGTCACCGAAATCAAGATCGGTCGTAGGGGCGACCCTAACGCGCCCGTAGGGCGCGCGGTCGCCCGCGTTGGGCATGCAGGCCACTTGGGAACGGGACGGGACAAGCCCGTCCCCTACGGCTCTGCACGGAGTAGGTAATGCGGCCAAGGGACGGCAGAGGACGATCAGTGAAGCGGCGGGCGCTCGGCCAGCACTTTCTCACCGACGCGGCCGCCATCGAGCGCATATTCGCGGCGCTCGATCTCGACCCATCGGATCACGTTCTCGAGATCGGGCCGGGGGCGGGAGCGCTCACGGCGCGGCTGGTACGCGAGGCCGGGTCAGTCGTCGCCGTGGAAGTCGACCGCGACCTTGCGGCATCCCTGCGGGCGCAACTTCCCAATGCCGACATCGTGTGCGCCGACGCACTCGAGGTGGACCTCGGCGGGCTGCTCGGCCGTGCCGGAAAGCGTCGGCGGCGGGTGGTGGGGAACCTGCCCTACAACATCGCGAGCCCGTTGATCCATCGACTGTTCGACGACGACGTGGTCGCCGAGGACATGCACTTCATGGTGCAGGCCGAAGTGGCGCGACGACTTGCGGCAGCGCCAGGATCCAAGACCTACGGGCGGCTGTCCGTGATCGCGCAATGGCACTGCCGCATCCAATTGCTCTTCGAGGTGGGGTCTGGGAGCTTCTCGCCGCCGCCGAAGGTTCGTTCGGCCTTTGTGCGGCTCAAGCGGCGACCGCTCTCGGATCGCCTGGACTGCGAAAGCGCTGCGCTGGACCGGGTGGTTCGCATTGCCTTCGGGCGGCGCCGAAAAACGCTGGCCAATGCCTTAGAATCCGTTCCCGTCGATTGGACCGCACTGCACATCGACCCCAAGGACAGACCCGAGAACCTGAGCGTTGCCGACTTCGTTGCCATCGCCAAGGGTTCGACCGCGAACGTTGCACGACCGAGTTGAACCGTGAACGGATTTGAAGTCAGCGTCGAGCCACGCTACATCCTTGCCGAATCGGACCCCGCCAAGTCCCGCTACGTGTTCGCCTACACCATCACCATCGCCAACCACGGCCAGGAGGCCGCCCAACTCCTCAACCGCTATTGGCTGATCACCAATGGGGATGGCAAACGGCAGGAAGTCCGCGGTCCGGGTGTGGTCGGCAATCAACCACGCATCGCGCCCGGCGAGGCATTTCGCTACACGAGCGCCTGCATCTTGGAGACCGCGGTGGGTTCCATGGGAGGCCACTACGAGTTCGTGAGCGACAGCGGTGAACGCTTCGAGGTCGCCATCGCGACGTTCTCGCTCGCCGTCCCAGACGCCGTGCATTGACGGGCGAGGGTCAACATTCCGCGGGCGACGACCGTCCGGCGCGCCGTGCCACCTACCTGGTGGGGGACATCCAGGGCTGTTTTGAGAGTCTCAAGGCACTGCTCGTCGCGGTCGGCTTTGGCGACGCCGACCGGCTCTGGTGCGTCGGCGACCTTGTCAACCGGGGTCCGGCCTCTCTTGACGTATTGCGTTTCGCGCGCGGCTTGGGCGAGCGGTTTGCCTGCGTGCTCGGCAACCACGACCTGCACTTTCTCGCCATGGTCTACGGCGGCCACCCGCACCGTGCGACCGATACGATGGAGAGCCTGCTCGATGCACCGGACTGCGCGGATCTGGCGGACTGGCTGCGGCATCAGCCCCTTTTGATCGACGGCGGCGGCTGGGCTGTCGTGCACGCCGGTATTCCGCATATCTGGACGATGGGGATGGCGCGGGACAATGCCCGCGAGGTGGAAGCCGTGCTACGGGGACCGGGGCACGCCGGGCTCTTCCAGGCGATGTACGGCAACGAGCCCGCGCTCTGGCGTGACGAACTCGAAGGCATGGACCGTTATCGCGCCACCGTCAACTACCTGACCAGGATGCGCCTGGTCGATGACGAGGGACGCCTGGAGTTCGGCCACAAAGGCACGCTCGACGATCTGCCTGCGGGCTACCATCCCTGGTTCGCGTACCCGACGCAAGTCGCCGGGACGCTCTACTTCGGCCACTGGGCGGCGCTCGACGGCGCGACCGGGCAGGCTCGGATCATCGGTTTGGATACCGGTTGCGTCTGGGGACGCACCATGACAGCCGTTCGCCTCGAGGACGGGGCAACGTTCAGCGTTCCGGCTGTCGAGGGCTCCGCATGACAGATGCTTCGTGGGTTGATGTCGGCGGCGGTGCGACGACGTACCTGGTCGGCGGAGCCGTGCGCGACCAGTTGCTGGGCAGAGATCCGACCGAGTTCGATTGGGTTGTCGTGGGTTCCACTCCGGAGGCGATGCTTGCGCGTGGCTTCAGCCAGGTGGGTCGCGACTTCCCCGTTTTCCTCGGACCGGAATCCGGCCAGCAATACGCCCTTGCGCGCACGGAACGTCGAACCGGACCGGGCCACGCTGACTTCGTCTGTCATGCCGCTGCGGACGTCACCTTGGACGAGGACCTGGCTCGCCGGGATTTGACGATCAACGCCATGGCCCGAGACCGGGACGGCGCCCTGATCGACCCGCATGACGGCCAGCGGGACATCCGCGAGCGCGTGCTACGTCACGTGTCGCCGGCCTTCGCCGAGGATCCGCTGCGCGTATTCCGGGTCGCCCGGTTCGCGGCCCAACTGCCGGACTTCGACATTGCCGCCGACACCTTGGCGCTGATGCGCTCGATGGTCGATGAATTGTCGGCGCTTTCCGGCGAGCGCGTCTTCGATGAGCTCCGAAAGGCCGTCGGTTTGACGCGCCCCGAACGGTTCTTCGAGACCCTGATCGCCATCGGCGAGCACCACTGGTTCCGCGGCATCGATCTTCAGGCGACGGCGGTTCTTCTTGGCTCGGCGGCGTTTGCGGATACGGCGACGGCCCTCGTCGGCGTGGGCTGGGTCAACGACGCGGGGGCTGCGGCGCGTCTGTATGGGGATCTACGGGCACCGCGTCGGATTCGTCGGGGCGCGGTTGCGCTGGCGCGCCATGGCGCGACGCTGGCCGATTCTCGCGCCGACGCTGAAGCCCTGCTCGATGCACTGACGGGCATCGACGCATTCCGGCAGAGCGATGTCACGAAGGCAGTGCTCGATGGCGTCGAAGCGTGTACCGGCGAATCGATGGCCGCTAGACGGCGGCTGATCGACGAGTTGCAGGCCATGCGCGTAGATGCCGAACCGGGTCCGGACTACGGTGCCGCACTGCGCCGCCGCCGCATCGAGTGGATCAGAGACTGGCCACGCCCGTAGGGGACGGGCTTGTCCCGTCCCGGCTCAAAGCCACCGGCTCGAGTTCGACCAACGGCCACCGGGCGCGCGTCGCGACTTCGAAGCCTTCGGTCTGCCCGGCGCTCAACCGGATCGCGCCCGCGTACGCGATCATGGCGCCGTTGTCGGTACACAATGCCGGCGGCGGATAGGTCACCCGCGGCAGCGTCGCCGCCAAACGCTCCCGGAGGCGCCGATTGGCGGCCACGCCCCCGGCGATGACCAGTTCGTCGAGTCCGGTGTGTTCGACGGTCCGACGGCACTTGATGACCAGGGTGTCGACCACGGCTTCCTCGAACGCCCGCGCGATGTCGGCAACGTCCTTGTCGGTGAGTGGCGAGTGTCGGCGGACCGTGTTGAGCGTGAATGTCTTCAGCCCCGAGAAGCTCATGTCGAGTCCGGGCCGGTCGGTCATCGGTCTCGGAAAGTGGAACCGTTCCGGGTCGCCGTGCGCGGCCGCCGCTGCGACCGCCGGCCCGCCCGGGTAGCCGAGGCCGAGCATCTTGGCCGCCTTGTCGAACGCTTCCCCGGCGGCGTCGTCCAGGCTCTCGCCGAGCAGTTCGTAGGAGCCGATGCCGTGTACCCGGAAAATCTGCGTATGCCCGCCTGACACCAGCAGGGCCGCGAACGGCACGGCGGGTGGCAAGGTGCCCGCGCCTTCGATCAGCGGCGCGAGCAGATGCGCCTCCAGGTGATGGACGCCGATTGCAGGTATGTCGAGCCCGTAGGCCAGTGCACGTCCGAAGGTCGCACCCACCATGAGGGCACCGATCAGGCCCGGACCGGCGGTGTAGGCGACGCCATCGAGATCGGCGGTAGCACGGCCGGCCCGGCCGAGCAGTTGCGATGTCAGCGGCACGATCTTGCGGATGTGGTCCCGCGAAGCCAGTTCGGGCACTACGCCGCCGTAGCGCGCATGCAATTCCACCTGGCTGTAGATCGACTCCGCGAGCAAGCCAGCCGCCGTGTCGTACAAGGCAACGCCGGTTTCGTCGCAGGAGGTTTCAATACCGAGAACGAGCACGGGCGGAATCAGGACGTGTACCAGCGACCTAAACTACCCGGATTCGGGCGCCGCCGACAGGTTTGCAACCACGGGCCCGACGAGTAGAATGCGCGTCCGGTTTGCAGCGGGCCATCCATGCCATCCGTTAAAGTCAGAGAAAACGAACCTTTCGACGTCGCGTTGCGCCGCTTCAAGCGGTCGTGCGAGAAGGCAGGTGTGTTGTCGGAGGTTCGTCGTCGCACCTACTACGAAAAGCCAACGGCCGTTCGCAAGCGCAAGGCGGCGGCTGCGGTGAAGCGACACATCAAGAAGCTCCAGCGCGAAGCCCGGCGGTTCGAAAAGGCGTTCTAGCGCAAGGAAATCCGCCCGTCGGGCGACGCAATCGCGCAAGCCCAAGCCTCCTCGGAGTCCCGGCGCGCGCAAACCCGGACGTTTTCCCATGAGCGATCTGCGAGACCGTATCGAAACCGCGACCAAGGACGCCATGCGCGCCCGCGACAGGGAACGCGTCAAGGCGTTGCGTCTCGTCAACGCCGAACTCAAGCAGGCCGCGATCGACGGCCGCAAGACCCTCGCAGATGCCGATGTGGTCGGGGTCCTGGCGCGGATGGTCAAGCAACGTCGCGACTCGCAAGGTCAGTTCGAGGCGGCCGGTCGAGAGGATCTCGCCGCCATCGAGCGGTTCGAGATCGAAGTGATCGAGGACTTTCTGCCCCGCGCAATGTCGGCGGACGAGATCGACGATGCCGTTGCCGCCGCCATCGAGGCAACCGGTGCGGTCGGGATGAAAGACATGGGGCGTGTTATGGGCACCTTGAAGGGCGAGTTGACCGGCCGTGCGGACATGGGTGCCGTTAGCCAAGTGGTTCGCGCTGCCCTACAGGGCTGAGCTTTTTTTGGCGCATTGAAACCACGGCGACGCGCGAAAGCGGTCAAGTCCGCTAGCGTCCCTCCCTGCGCGGGTCTATCCTTTGCCGCAATGGCAGGCCGGATCCCTGAATCGTTCATCAACGACTTGCTGGGCCGGGTCGACATCGTCGATGTGATTGGACCCCGTGTCCAACTCAAGAAGTCCGGACGAAACCACAAGGGCCTGTGTCCGTTCCACGACGAGAAAACGCCGTCGTTCAACGTCAACGAGGACCGCCAGACCTTCCATTGCTTCGGGTGTGAAGCACACGGCACGGCGCTCGGGTTCTTGATGGAATACGACAGCCAGACCTTCCCGGAAGCCATCGAGACGTTGGCGTCCATGGTGGGCATGGAGGTTCCCAGGGAGGCTGCGCGCGGCCCCAAGGTGGATACCGAACTCTACGACGTGCTCCGGGCGGCTGCGCGGGAGTTCCAGCGCTGGCTGCGCGGCGGCGAGGCCGCGGCGGCAGTCGCCTACTTGAGAGAGCGCGGTCTCTCGGGAGAAGTCGCCCGGGACTTCGGGATCGGTCTGGCGCCCGAGGGATGGGACCGGTTGAAGACCGCGCTCGCATCCTCCGGCGAACAGAAACTCGTCGACGCAGGTTTGCTCGTGCGCCAAGAGGGTGGCCGTCGGACCTACGATCGGTTCCGCGAACGCATCGTTTTCCCAATCCGGAACACCCGAGGGCGGGTGATCGGATTCGGCGGGCGTGTCTACGGGGACGGACAACCCAAGTACATCAATTCCCCCGAAACGGAGGTGTTCCGCAAAGGACAGGAACTCTACGGCCTCTACGAGGCCCGACGCGCCCAGCGCGGCCTCCAGAGCGTGGTTGTCGTGGAGGGCTACATGGACGTCGTCGCATTGGCGCAACACGGGGTCACCAACGCCGTGGCTACGCTCGGCACAGCGATAGGACAGTCCCACTTCGAGACGCTATACCGGCATGTGAACCTTGTCGTGTGTTGCTTCGATGGCGACGACGCGGGGCGGGGCGCGGCGTGGAAGGCCGTCGACGCGGCGTTCCCGGTATTGTCCGAAACCCGTCAGTTGAAGTTCGTGTTCCTGCCGGAGGGCGAAGACCCCGACACGATTGTCCGGCAGCGGGGCCGCGAACACTTTGAAGGATTGTTGGATTCCGCCGAACCCGTCGCAGAGTATTTTCTGAATCGCCTTCAAACTGGTCGTGATCTCAGCAAAGCAGACGGACGGGCGGCGTTGGTCGAACTTGCGGCCAAGGACATTCGCAGGCTGCCGCAGGGCGGATTGAAGGAAATACTCATCAACGATCTCGCCGCCCGGTCCCGGATGGACGCATCCGTGATTGCACAGGCTGTGCGTGAACCGGGCGAAATGGGCGTTGAATACCTGGCCGGCGATGTGGGTCGATCGGGCGGCCGGCGCGACTTCGGGAATAAACCATTGCTGAAATACGTAGTCCAATACCCACAGCTGATTGACAGCATGGATGCGAGACTGCGCGCCGAACTTGCCGATTCTGCGGATCCCAGCCTGCTAGCCGACGTCGTCCGGCAGATTGTGGAAGAGCCAGGTATGGATACCGGCACGTTGATCGCTAGCTATCAAGGCCAGGATTCCCACACGGAGCTTGCGGCCTTGGCTGACGAGGAGATACTGCTGACCGAGGAAGCGCTGGCTCTCGACCTAGAAAGGGAGGTGCGCAAGTACGTGGCCGTGAGGCAGGGCGCGGCACTTTCGCGCAGAGCCCGCGAGAGCGGGTCCGTGGAGGACGCGCAACGGCGGTATTCGGACGCGAAGGCCCAACAAACGCTATAATGTGCCGTTTTTTTGTTCCCGTAGGCCGGCTCCGGCCGATCCAAACGATCCAACCCACGAGGTGACATGGCCACAGAAACGGAACAGCAACAGTCTCGCCTGAAAGAGCTGATTGCCAAGGGCAAGGAACAGGGGTTCCTGACCTACTCGGAGGTCAACGACCACCTGCCCGACGACATCAGCGACTCCGAGCAGATCGAAGACATCATCAGCATGATCAACGACATGGGGATCACGGTCTACGAGTCGGCCGAAGCTGCCCCGGATGCCGATGAACTCTTGAACGCCAGCGATAACACCGCGGACGAAGTCGCTGCCGAAGAGGCCGCGGCTGCCCTGGCGGCGGTCGAGACGGAAGCCGGTCGGACTACCGATCCCGTGCGGATGTACATGCGCGAGATGGGTACCGTGGAACTGCTGACCCGCGAGGGCGAGATCGCCATTGCGAAGCGGATAGAGGAAGGCATACGCGACGTGCTAGGGGCGGCGGCCTATTTTCCGGGAACCGTCGAATACGTCCTCACGAACTACGACGAACTCAGCAAGGAAGGAAAGCTGGCAGATATCCTGGTCGGCTACCTCGATCCGGCGGATCACGTTCCACCGGCCGCACAGGTGGACTTGACCGCGGCCACGGACGACAAGGACGACAACACCGAGGAACGCAAGGGCCCCGATCCGGTGGAGGCCAAACGGCGGTTCACGGCATTGAAGCGCGCCTACAACAAGTCGCGGCGTACACTGGCAGCCGTCGGGGACCGCAAGGATCCAGCCGTCGTCGCGGATCTTGCGAAGGTGTCGACAGCGTTTGCCTTCTTCAAGCTGGTACCGAAACACTACGACGCCGCGGTCGACATGCCGCGGGCGGCACTGAAGACCATCCGGCGCCAGGAACGCATCATCATGGATGCCTGCGTGGAGGCGGGGATGACGCGTCGCGAGTTCCTTGCCGCCTACACAGGCAACGAGGCCTCAATCGACTGGGTCAATGAACGGATCGAGGGAAGGTACGACTACAGCAAGCGACTGGCGCGATTCAAGGAGGAGATCCGGCGCGCCCAACGCAAGCTGGCGACGGTGACGGAGGGCACCGGCCTCACGGTTGGGGAGATCAAGGAGATCAATCGCCGCATGTCCCTTGGCAAGGCCAAGGCCGAACGTGCCAAGAAGGACATGGTGGAGGCCAACCTGCGCCTGGTGATCTCGATTGCGAAGAAGTACACCAACCGCGGCCTGCAGTTCCTCGACCTCATCCAGGAAGGCAACATCGGCCTCATGAAGGCGGTGGACAAGTTCGAGTACCGCCGGGGCTACAAGTTCTCGACCTACGCAACTTGGTGGATCCGCCAGGCGATCACCCGATCGATCGCCGACCAGGCGCGGACCATCCGCATTCCGGTGCACATGATCGAGACGATCAACAAGCTCAAGCGGATCTCCCGGCAGATGCTCCAGGAAATGGGCCGGGAACCGACGCCGGAGGAACTCGGCGAACGCATGGAGATGCCGGAGGACAAGGTCCGGCGCGTGCTCAAGATCGCCAAGGAGCCGGTATCAATGGAAACGCCGGTGGGTGACGACGAGGATTCCCACCTAGGCGATTTCATCGAAGACCTGACCATCGGCTCCCCGGCGGAACTTGCCACCGGGGAAGGTTTGCGGGAGGCGACCCGAATGGTGCTCGGCGGCCTCACCGCGCGGGAGGCGAAGGTGCTGCGCATGCGCTTCGGGATCGACATGAATACCGACCACACCTTGGAGGAAGTCGGCAAGCAGTTCGACGTGACCCGGGAACGCATCCGACAGATCGAGGCGAAGGCGTTGCGCAAGTTGCGCCACCCGAGCCGAAGCGACCACCTGAAGAGCTTCCTCGACGAGTGGACGGAGCCCAACCGGCGCTGACGCTAGGGAGCGATCCGCGACTAGACGAATCTAGTCCTCCAGCACTTGCGGCGGCGCACTCCTAATGGTTGGCAGCAGACGCAGGCGCGCCTCGGCCCATTCGACGCCGTGGAGCGCCGCGAAGTCGTACAACGCTTTCGACTGGTCGCGGTCGAACGCCTCCCCAGTCGGCGTGGGGAGCTTCTCGAACCACGTCAGGACCGACTCTGGCAACGAGGCGCAGCGCATCACCCGCCAGGCGTAGCGGTACATCGCGTCCTCTGCGCGCTGCCGCAGCGTCCAGTATTCTTCCGGCGTCAGATCGGGGTCGGCGTCGAGCCACTCGACGCGACGCCGCCAGATTTCCGTCTTTTCGGCGGGCTCGAAGAACCCGTGGGGTACGTCCCCCGGCGGCGACCAGGGAATGCGCAAACCGTCGGCGGCAAGCGGCTTCACGCACGCCTCCTGCAGCAGACCAGCAGCCGCCACGGCATCTGCGGCGCAAGCGATGCGGCGCGCACCATCGCCGCCCTCCGAGCAGACCACATCGGCGAGTGCGGCTTCGGCTCGAGCGCGGTCGGCTTCGGCATCGCCGAACACGTCCCGCCAGGTCGGCATCGGTGGGTCGCCTCTCTCTCTCGCCGCTGCCAACGCCTCGTCCTCCTCCTTGATGTGCCATCCCGCGTGCCCGGAGAAAAGCCGCACCGGGGGCACCCGCTCGCCGAAGAACTGGCGGTCCATCGCGAATGCACAGGGGTCGCCAGGCTGCGCCTTCCACGGCTCGCCCGCGCACGCGGCCGCAGCGACGGGGATAGTGGCGGCGTCCACCACCGGCGCGGCCTGCGGGAAAGCGCTCGCAGGCGAGGGAGTCGCCCTTTCAGGCGGGGTGCCAGCTGGGCGCTGCGGCGGGCTGGCTGCGGTCGGTTGTGGCACGTCGCGCAGCAAAAACCAACCGCAGGCCGCAGCCACCGCGACTGCGGCGAAGGCGGTCGCCGCCTTCCCTCTCAATTGCATGCGTCTGCCGCCGAACTCACCCTCCCTAGAGCGGATTCGAATGTACTTCCATGAACACCAGGGCCTCTCTGCTTGCACGTTTTCAGATTCGTGACAATGTGGTGCGCGATCTCATGCTCCAGGATACCGAGAAGCGTCGTCGCGTTACCCTCCGCCACTGTTCTCTTTACGACGGTAACGAACCTGTTCCCTCGGATGCAGCCCGCGAAGGAATCGACGTTTTCTCCCCCCACCCTCGGGTTTCCTCGATCCGCAACTCGTGGGGCGTGGCCTCGGCCCTATCGTCCTCCTCGAGACTCCCAATTTTGCACTCGGATTGCACCACCGACTGGGCGACGCACTCGAACTCGAACGTGTCCGCGTTGTAGGTCTTCACCTGCGAGCCCGAACAGACGCATGTGGGGTTGGCGATGCCGTTGCCACAGTCTGGGTTTCCCGCGTAGTTCTGTTCGCCGGGGCCGTAAACGCCCGTGCCGGTCGACACGTAGACGCAGAGGTCCGCGTATTGAGGATTGCTGCTGTTCGCCCTGCAGAAGTCGCCCAGGGTCTGGGTGTAGGAGATTGTCGAGTTCCTCCCCATCACGCGGACCTCCTCAATATTGCTCGCTTGCGCCGTTGCGTAGGCTGCGATCAATGCACCGGCGACCGTCGCGTTGAGCAGTCGCATTTTGCCCCTCCTAAAATTGCTCCTTCGAACTGGAAGCATGCGACAGTTGGCCCGTCTCGTCAAAGAAAGAACCGCTTGTTCCGGGGTGTATGTCTTGAATGTGAGAAATGTGACGGGATTGAAGCATGCCCGGCGCTCGTCCAGATCGTCGACGCGTACCATGCCCACGAGCACCTGTTCGACATCGCCGGGGCCACCTACGGACTAGTCGGTAGAGAACTAGCCCTCGCCCGGGCGGGGCAACGCCGCAACGAACTCCACGCCGGCGGACTTGCTTCGCATAAGCTCCGAGGAGGCTTGCACTGTAATCTGCGCGACCCCGAAGCGCTCGCGTTTGGTGGGCCCACCAGGACTCGAACCTGGGACCAATGGATTCACGGTCTCCCGGCGTTTCCGCCGGGCGTGGACTATCTCACCACCCTCGCCGTCGAGTCACCGGCGGCGGTCGGGTGCGGGACGCTCAAGCCTGTCATCAAGGACGCTCGGCTCCGTGCCGATAGCACTCGGCCAGTCCTCAGGTAGTCTCTGCACCTTCCGGCGGTGTACCGCCGGCTTGGCTCAGGATTGCCGTGGTCGCCACGACCGACGGTTTCCCTGAATTCATCCCGTTCATCTTCCGGCTTTCGCCGCAAGCGCACCATCCGAGGTTCGCGGTCCGCGAACCCGTTGCGATGAGTCCACTGCTCTAACCAACTGAGCTATAGGCCCGTCGATTGGGAGTGTAGGGGCCGCGGCGGATGGCGTCCACAGCGGGTAGCGCGCGGGCGCATCCTACGGCAGCCGGATTGCCGACCGCCGGCGCAGCCGTCCGCGTCCGAGCCGGAACGACCGGCTGGTACACTGGCTGAATGGGAGGGATGCTCGCCAGTCACAACAAGCCGTCGGTTTGGGTGTCGAGGCCGACCTCCACGTCTGGGAAGGGCTTGGCCATGCGACGTTTGCGTTCAACCCACGGCTTCCGGAGCCGGACGAAGTGCACAACGTGATTGTACGCTTCTTCGACAAACACCTCGGGCGGTAACCCGGCATGAGCGGCGCCCCGGGGGCACGCGAATCGCGGTGGCACACCGTCCCGGGGGCGCTTCTCGAATACCGCGTTCCCGCTAGCGCGACGATTCTCCTGGTCGCATTGGGATCGATCTTCGTCCTGACCTCCCAAAGCGCATCGAGTTGGCCGACGTACATCCTCGGCGCCTACGTTCTCGCCGGTGCGGCCAAGTGGCGTTCGTTGTTTCTCGACAGAGGTTTCCTGGTTGTCGTCGTCCTGCTCGCCTACATCCCCTTGTCGAGCCTGTGGTCGACGCCATGGGACGCACGGGAGGCGTTCAGCCAGGTGATGCGCGCGCTCCTGGTGTTCACCTTCGTGGTTTGCATTGCCGAATCCGTGCAGGTAGATTGGTTCCTCCGTCGGCTCACCCAGGCGGTGCTGGTCTGCGGGACGTTGGCGGCGGCTGCGGCCATCGCCGTTTTCTTCGTCGAGTCGCCGGATGAACTGCGGTTGAACGGGCTTGGGCAGCTGGATAGCCACGTCATGGCGGCCATGGTCTACGCGGTCGCCGCGGTTTGCGGCTTGGCATGGCTTTCCAGCGACGACCGGTTCGTCGCGCGTTGGATTGCGGGCGTGTGCGTGGCGGTCCTCGTCGTCGCGGTGCTCCTGGCCGGATCCCGGAATGCCATGGTATGCATGGTGTTCGGGCTCGGTTGTGTGCTGATCGCCAACCGGGTTCCTACGGCGCGAGGGTTCATTCTCATCGCGGGCTCGTTTGCCGTCGCGCTCCTCGTGGCGCTCTTGGCGGTCTATTGGCTGGTGCCCGGCGGAAACGAAGTGATCCTTCCCCGCGGGACGAGCTTCCGTCCCGCGATCTGGATGGACTACGCGGCTCGAATCCGTGTCGACGGCATGTGGTTCGGTCTCGGTGTATTGACGCCCGATCTGATCCAGGTCGGCGGCTACGACGTACTGCACCCCCACAACCTGTACCTTGCCGTGGCCCACCAATCGGGGCTTTTTGGCCTCGCACTGCTGGTGACAGTAATCACGGTCACGGTGCACACGCTGTTCAGCAACTACGACCAGCCCGAGGCAAAGCTCGGCCTTGCGGTCTGGGCCCTGGCGCTACCGGGCTACCTGCTGGACGGTCACGAGTTGGTCGACAAGATCGGCTGGACCTGGCTGCTGTTCTGGCTGCCGGTTGGAATTGCGCTCGGCATTCGCGCGCGACGGGGACTCGAAGACGCACGTCGATTCGGCGTACGGGTCATCTCGTAGGGGCGGGGCTATTCCTCCCGGAAGGCGCGCCCCCGCCCGTTGGGATTCCGCACGGCAGTGATCCGGGGAATACGAGAATGCGGAGCATTCTCGATCGCGCCCGCAGGGCGCGCCGGGACGGGACGAGCCCGTCCCCTACGGGCGGTTCGTGGCCTCGTCGAGCACATCGATCGTGGTCTGGGCGGCCCGGTCCCACGAGAATGCACGACTTCGACGCCGGGCGTTTGCCGCCAAGCGACGGTGCGCTTCCCGGTCCTTGGCGAGCTTGAGAAACGCGCGGGCGATGCTCGCGGGATTGTCCGGATCGACTAGGATCCCCGCATCGCCGGCGACCTGGGCCATTGCGCCCGTCCCGGACGTGATGACGGGTTTGCCGTGGTGCATCGCCTCGACCAGTGGAATGCCGAACCCCTCGTAGAACGAAGCCAGCACCAGTGCGGTGCTCGATTGGTACACGCCCGTCAATCGCTCGTCCGAGATGGGACCTAGGTCGACAATCCGTTCGTCTGCCGGGTTGACGGCCTCGACGCCGCGGAGCCCGGGCTCGCCCCATCCGGCGGGCCCGACGAGTACTAGGCCGTGGTCTAGCCCGGTTGCCGATGCTCGGCGGAAACCCTCGACGACGCCCCGGAGGTTCTTGCGCGGCTCCTTGGTGCCCACGAACAGAAAGTACGGCCTGGGATGCGTGAACGGCACCACGTGCGACGCCTCGCGAGGGGCATTGTTGATCGTCGTGACGTCGCGCCGGCCGCAATACTCGGCAATACGGGTGGCAGTGTCTGCCGAGACGGCGATGACGCGATCTGCTCGGGCTAGGGCCAGGGGCATCAGGGCCGTGTCGAGCAGGCGGTTCAGGGGGTGCATGGTTTCGGGGGCTACCCGCCACACCATGTCGTGGATGGTGACCACTGCGGGCGTGTGACGGAGCGTCAACGGCAGGTGGTGACGCGGGGAAAAATAAACGTCTACCCGGTCGTGCCTGGCCCAGTGCGCGAACGCGACATTCGCGGTCACGAAGCCGTTCAATCTGCGCGACGGGCCGCTGCGGAATGTGCCCTTGAGATCGGACGGTTGCGCGGGACGACGGTCGAGATAGATGAACAGGTCGTGATCGTCAGCGATGCGGGCGAGGATCTCGCGCGTGTAGACGCCGATTCCGGAGAACGGATGGCGCAGCGGACGGCCATCGACGGCGATCCGCACGCTTAACCCGGATGTCCCAGGACGGAGGAGTAGATGTCCCCGTAGCGTCTACCCATCAGCCGTCCGTTGAACAGCCGTTCAAAACGACATCGGGCACCGGCACCGAGCGTCTGGGCCAGTTCGGGCTCGCGGTGCAGTGTGTCCATGGCCTTTCGGAACGCCTCGGGCGATCGAGGCTCGACGACGAGACCGGTCTCCCCGTGGACGTTCACATGACTCGTCCCGGATCCGACCTCCGTCGAGATCAAGGGCTTGCCCGCCATGGCCCCCTCGAGGAGCGAGACGCCGAAGGCTTCGGCGCGAAGATAGGACGGCAACACCACCGCCCGACAATGCCTGAGCAATGCGACCTTCATGGGGTCCGGCAGATACCCGGTGAAGGCAACGTTGCTCAATCCGAGGCGCTGGGATCGGTTCTTGAGCTGCCGCTCTAGCGGGCCCGAACCAACGATCACGGCACGGTAGGGTGCGCCGCGCATGGCTTCGAGCAGGATGTGAAGGCACTTGTAGTAGCGCAGGACGCCGACGAACAGGAAGAACCCCGACCCGTAGCCGGCATGGGTGCGTTCGAGGAGCGCGTCGTCCGCACACGGGTAGGACTCTTCGTCCAGTCCAATCGGCACGACGTCCACGCGGTCGCCGAAGCGCTTCAACACCTTGGACGACGCCAGGTAGTTCGGCGAAGTGCAAACGATTCGGTCCACGGAACCGAGGAATCGCCTCATGAGGGGAGCGTAGGTCCACCCGAGCAGTCGTTGGCGGACGATGTCCGAGTGGTAGGTCACAACCGTCGGCACGCGGACACGCCCGGTGAAGTGCATGAAGTCGGCCAGTGGCCAAGGGAAGTGGTAGTGCACAACGTTCGCCCACCCGAGTAGGCGCCGGAACATGGGAAACGCCTCGACCGACAGGCTGCAGGAGGCGATCTCGCCGGTCCGGCGACAGCGGTACACCGCCGCTTCGTCACGTCGGACGACCCGTGGTTCGATCGTCCCGCTCGTGCAAAGCACCCGGCTCTCTACCCCATGCGCTGCCGTGCTGAGACAGATCTGGCGAATCGTCTCCTCAAGTCCACCCTGGGTCTCGGGGAAGTAGCTGCGGTAGACGTGGAGCACACGCACTTAGGTATCAGTCTTCCATTAATGCCTTGTGGCGGGTCCGACCATGCAGACGGGCCAGTTCTCTCTCGGCTTTCCCAGGTCCTTCCTGCGGCCGGGGGATCATTTCGAAATGTCCGTAGCGGTCGGTGCCCTTGACCAGGATCGCCCGGTCGCCTTGGGCTTTGGTCTGGCGCACGTCGGTGGCGCAATAGCGCAGCACCATGCCAATGCGGCGGTCGTCGGTGAGATTCGGCTCGGAACCGTGGATCACGCGAACGTGGTGCAGTGACATCTCGCCGGGTGCCAAGGGCGCGAGCACGGTCTTGGACTCGCCCACATCGGTCTTGACCACTTGGCCGCGGCTCAGGAGATTGTGATCGCCGTAGGTGTCGTCCTGTTCGAACAAGGGCCCCCGGTGGCTGCCGGGCACGAAGCGCATCGGGCCGGTCTCGGGACCGGCGTCCGACAGGGCGATCCACGCGGTGGCGACGTGGTGCGGTTCGAGACCCCAGTAGGTGGCGTCCTGGTGGTACGAGACGAAGCCGGGACCCGGCTCCTTGATGAACCAGTCCATGGACCAGAGCAGCACATCAGGCCCCAACAGGGCGGAGATCGGCTCCACGATTCGCGGATCGTGAACCAGATCCCAGGCCCACGCGCGGGTGACTGGCAGCGCCTGCCGCGCAGCCCGTTCGGTTCCTGGCTCGGCCCCGGCTTCTGCCTCCTCCAAACGGACGCGCAGGCGACGTGTCTCTTCGGGGGAGAAGGCACGGAGCGGGAACAGGAAGCCGTTCTCGTTGAACGAGCTGATCTGTACCTCGGTCAATCCCGTCATGGTCCGAGTCCGTACGGTCGGCCCCAGCCGATACCGTCGGAGGTGGTGGTCATCGGGCGGTATTCGCAGCCGATCCAGCCGTGGTAGCCGAGGCGGTCGCAGACCTCGAAGAGGTAGGGCATGTTGACTTCTCCGAACTGCGGCTCGTGGCGACCGGGCACGCTCGAGAACTGGATGTGGGCGATGAGATCGATGTTGTCCGCAAGACCCCGTGCCAGGTTCCCCTCCATGATCTGGCGGTGGTAGAGATCGTACTGCAATCGGACGTTGTCGCGACCTATCGCCTGGATCAGCCGACGGGTCTCGGCGGTCAGCGTGAGGAAATAGCCGGGTGTGTCCTCGTGGTTGAGCGGTTCCAACAGGATGCGGATACCGTGCGTCGCGGCGACATCCGCAGCGTGGCGGACGTTTTCGGCAAACACCACCTCGGCGTCGGTGCGCTGCTCTTCGGGGACGACTCCGGCCATGGCGTGGATCATGGGGACATCCAGCGTTCGGGCGTAGCCTAGCGATTGCTCGAAGTGATGCTTGAAATCGGCCTGGCGATCGGGAACTGCGGCCAGACCACGTTCGCCGCTGCTGGCATCTCCGAGCGGGGTGTTGAGCAGAATCACGCGAATGCCCGTGTCGCGAAGGCACCGCTTGATTTCCTCGGGGCTCTCGCCGTAGGGAAAGAGGTACTCCACGGCTTCGAAGCCGATGGCACGGGCAGCGGCGAACCGCTCCGCGACCGGGAGGTCGGGGAACATGGTCGAGACGTTGGCGGCGAATCGAGGCATTTGACGCCTAGGGCCCGAGGCAGTCGGTCACTATCCGAACAGGTCGTCCAGCCGTCGTCGGGCCTCGGCCTGTTTGTCGTCGCCCGGGTCTGCGATGCCGCCGCTGTCGGTGGATTCGGCATCCTCGTCGGCGGGACCCCTGGTGCCAAACAGCGCATCGAGTTTGGCCTTGGCGCCAACCTGGCGTTCCCTCGATCCGGCCCGGTAGGCGTTCGTCGGGCGGAAGTAGTCGCAGAAGTTCGCGTTCTCCTTGTTGACCGGCGGATCGGTTCGTTCGTCGGTGCACGTGATGGAAGCGTCCGGCGCGTAGTTCCGGCACATCCGGCAGCAGTGCAGGTCCTCGAAGCATTCGGGACAGTTCATGTGCCGGGTGACGGGGCGCGGCAGTTCGTCGAGCGACGCGCCGCAACTCCAGCATTCGAGCATCGCCATCAGGGAATCCCGACCATCTCCGTCTGCGCACTCAAGATCAGCATGCGCTCACCGTCGATCCACTTCTCCATGCCGTCGGCTTCGATGGTCTCGCGCCAGCGAACCGAGTCCTTCGGATCGTGGTAGTACAACTCCGCCATTCCGGCATAGGGCTCGTTGGCGGGGTCGATGCTATGGCTCACGACATAGCGGAAGCCGCCCACCGCCTCCATGGTCGCCTTGACGTTGGGGACGTGGATGTCGAGCCAATGGGAGAAGAACTCGTCGTAGTCCGTGTCCGGTTTCGCCGCGACGAGATAGGTCACCTTGTGGAATCCGGACCGCGTCATGGGGTAGGGCGCGTTGAGGGTCAGCGGCTCGGTGTCGAGATGCTCGGAACCGTCGATGACGACGTATTCGCGGGTTGCCCACGGCATGTACGGCTCCGCCTTCTGCTGGAAGGTGTCGCGCGGTTCTGCGCCGAAACCGGTCTCGGGTTTCGGCAACGGTCGCGGCCACCAGAGCTGCGCCACGCCATCCCAGGGATGAACGCCTGCCGAGTTGGCGTCGTAGAGGGTGGCGAAATAGCGCCGGGCATGGGGCCGGCCCCGTTTCGCGCCGTCCTTCTGGCTTTGGATCACGGCGGGCATGTGGTTGGCGAACCAGTGTGCCACTAGTTCCTCCCGGGAGGTCTCGGGCTTGCGCTTGATGAGGTACATCATCTTTGCGCCCGGGGTCTGGTCCATGTCGAGCCTCCGTCAATGTCGCGGGCGTATATTACGCGAGCGTCCCAGCGGCATTCACTCAAGCCGATGGCCCGGTCCCCGCAAGGTGAAGGTCCCGATACAGCCTGTCCAAGGCATATGCGCCCAATCCCAGACCCTGATCGATGAGGTAGCGCCGGGCTTCGTCTTCCCACGCCGGCTCCACGACCGCGAAGAACTCGTCGGCGTGACGCACGTCGATTTCAGCATGCAGGGAGTAGTGGATGAGCCGGTCGCGGGGCAACCACCCACGCGCCACAACGGCTTGGCCGATCATCGCGGATACGCCGGCAAAGGCCCGTTCGATGATCCCCATGCAGGCGACTCCGACCTCCAGTTCGTCCATGACGCAAGCCGTGGTCAAGATGCTGTTGAAGGCGCGCACGGCGGGCAACAGGTCGAGTTCGTCGAGCGTGTCGACTTCGCTGCCGATTCGGCGCAGGAACTCCTGAAAGGTCGTGTGGTGGAACGCCGCCTCGTCGAAGTCGCCGTGTTCCTCGACGACATTGCGCAGTATGTCGAGTCGTTGGCGGGGGTCGGGCAGGCGTCCCACGAGCGCCGCCATCGGTCGCGGGAAGAAGGTCACCGCGAAGAAGAACTGCTGCTGTGTGCGGCGGAACACGTCGAGCGACATGGTCCCGTCGACGAGGTCCTGGAGGTAGGGGTTGCCCTCGATGCCGACGCGATCGAGTACCACGGCCGCCTGGGCCGTGACCTGGGGCGCTCGCAGGGATGTCATATCAGATCTCCGAGGTGTTGATGTTCCAAGGCCAACCGGGTGCGAGACCGGTGCCGAAGACGGTTGCCGGGGCGACGACATCCACCCGGTCGCCGAAACGGGTGACCAGATCGGTTGCATCGCTGGGCGGGACGGCAACGAATAGGTGGCGGAGTCCGTTCTGCATTGCCCCCGCCCAGGCGGCCTCGAGAAGTCCCACGGCACTCTCGGTCGATTCATAGGCGAAGCAAGACAAATGGGCGCTTCGGATCTCGCTGCCGTCGTTCGCATCGTAAAGGCGCTTCGACTGCAAGGTGTCTTCCAGGCACCCGCATGCCGCCCCCGCGGGATCGACCAGCCAGCATCTTGCCATTTCGGACCGCGACGGTGCGCCGACGGGACACGCGAAACCGGGTGACGCCAGCCGTTCGTGACATTCTTCGCCGTCCCGTTCGGTTGCTCGCCACGCGTCGCCCCGCTGGTGCGGCGGGCCCGCGCGCAACCGTACGACGACGATTTTGCCGAGCGCCGCGAAACCGGGCAAACCCAGCCTTCCGGTGTACTGTGCCGGCGTCGCCTTGGTCCCATCCATTACCACGCCGAACGCAAGTTCGGTCCGTTCATCGAGCCACGTCTGGACAGCCGCTGCCAACCGCAGGACCATCCGGCCACCCTGGACGGCGGGGTCGACCTTCAGGTCGCCGAGGTACAACGCCGTGCGCCGCTCGCCACCCGGGAACATGAGGGGTCTGAGGGCGGCACCAAGGACCCCCAGGACTTGCTGTTCCCGCTCCGCGACGAAACAACGTGCCTCGCCGACGGCGCGGAAGAACCGGACGTAGTCATCGCCGTGGCTGATTCGAAACGACCGCCCGGGACCCAACGGATAGGTGAACTGCCTCTCGAAATGTGCGAGAGCGCCCGCCAACCGCGAAGACACCACGGTCTCGAGGGCGTGCACGTTCATCGCCTTCTCCCCAGGTACAGCGCCCGGTAGAAAAAGCTGCGGTCTGCTTCGTGCAGTCGCCTCGCCCGAGACGCGTGCCACTCGAAGCCGTCGCCGAGACGTTCGATGTCCAGCGTCGAGTTCAACTGGCGAACCAAGGTCCAGCCGCCGGGGCGAAGCGCCTTCCGCGCCTGGTCCAGCGTTGTTCGGGCATCGTCGGGGTCGAGCCAGTCGAGGATGTTCGAAAGGTGGACGAAGTCGAACGCGCCGGGTCTGTCGGCAAGGGCACCCACCATCGTACCGAGTTCCCAGGTGACACCTGGGATGCGCGCCGGGCACGGCCTCGCGAGCCAAGGCGACATGAACCCCGGCGGGTAGCAACCCCTTAGCATCTGCCACAGATAAGGATTGTCGTTGGCTGGCAGTGTCGCCAGCACGTGGCGTAGGCGTCCTCGGAAGTGCGAGGAGAACGGCGCAGCGGGATTGCGTACGGCCGCTTCGCCGAAGAGGCAGACCAGGTTCGACCTACGCATGACGTCGCCGAGTGCCTGGTCGATGCATTGCCCCAGGTTCGTCTGCGGTGCCACCCGCTCAGCCTGACGTGCGGGATCGCCGAGCGAGAGGAGGGCGTCGATCGGCTCCACGCTGCCCTGCAATGCCTCGCGCAGCGCCGCGAACAGGAATTCGAAGCGACCCGCATGGTCGGGGCCGATCCGAGAGACCAAAGGGATCGAGCCCAAGGCGTCCCGTGGGAGGTCAAGCGCCGCCAGTTCGCCGATCAGACGTCTTCCCCGCTCGGCCGGTGCCATCGGTGCGTGTCCGAGCAGCGCAAGACGTTCGTCGGGGCTGGTAGCCTCCAGCAGACGCAGCTTGAGCCGGGTCAGCGCCAACTGCGCGGGGTTGGGGTCGACACAATGCAGGTGCGCGACGTTTGCCATGCTGGCCAGGAGTGCCACCGTGCATCCGCCGGAGGCCACCATTGCCACCCTGGCACCCTTGCCGACGGATCGGACGACATCGAAGTCGACGAGGGCGTCTTCGCGAACCTGCGCGAATGCAACGGGCAGGGCGCTTGCCCGCTCAAGCCAAGAGCCGCCTTTTCCGCAAACGTCGTTCATCGCCGACCGCCCGACCAAACTCGCCCGCAAGTGTACTCACGGCTAGCGACCGCGTGGAGCCGAAACAAGCGAAGTTCTATACGACAATACCAATTGGTGTTAACGCCGAATAAATAGTGTTGTCTAGTATCGTTATCCGGTCCTGTCTGGCGTCGACGAGGCCGTAGGGGACGGGCTTGTCACGTCCCCGTTCGCTGTGCTCGGCGAGACCGCGGCGCATTTGACCAAAGAACTCGCCGGTTCACGGAATCCCGGGTCGGCCCCGCGAGGACGTCCTTCGGCCCCGCCCGCTTGACTCCGGCAGGCCCCACGCGTATTTTCGCGCGCCCTTCGACCCCGCCTGC
>JAPPND010000110.1:52849-57526 GCA_028818795.1 Gammaproteobacteria bacterium
GCTTGACTCCGGCAGGCCCCACGCGTATTTTCGCGCGCCCTTCGACCCCGCCTGCCTGCGCCTCCCGGTGCGTGGCATGCCCGTGAGGACCGTCGGAATGCCACAGATCGAAGTGCGGGGCCTTGCGAAGACGTTCCGCGTGGCCGAGCGGCTGCCCGGACTAGCTGGGGCTTTCCGGGGGTTGTTCCATCGCAGGATGCGCGATGTCCACGCCCTCGGTGGGATCGACTTCGACATCGAACGCGGCGAACTGGTGGGCTATATCGGCCCCAACGGCGCCGGCAAGTCGACGACGATCAAGATCCTCGCGGGGATCCTCAATCCCACGGCCGGCACCTCCCGGGTCGACGGCCTCACACCGTGGCGTGACCGTCGCCGCCACGTTGCCCGCATCGGCGTCGTGTTCGGCCAGCGCACCCAACTGTGGTGGGACCTGCCGGTCATCGAGAGCTTCGACCTGTTGCGGGACATCTACCGAATCCCTGCTGAGGCGTACCGTGACAATCGCGACCGGCTGATCGCGCTCATGGATCTCGAGCCGCTGCTCGACGTGCCGGTGCGGCAGCTATCGCTCGGCCAGCGCATGCGTTCGGACCTGGCGGCTGCGCTGTTGCACGGTCCGAGTCTGCTCTTCCTGGACGAGCCGACCATTGGGCTCGATGCCGTGTCCAAGCTGGCGATCCGGGATTTCGTGCGCGAGTTGAACCGGGACCGGCAGGTGACGGTTCTGCTGACCACCCACGACATGGACGACATCGAAGCGTTGTGTCAACGGGTCATGGTCATCGGCAACGGACGCATCCTCGTCGACGGCAGCGTGGCTGCTCTGCGCCGACGGGTGCGCAATGAACGCGTGCTGGTCGTCGACTACGACTCGGCGGGGGAAGCCGGGAGGGTGGATGCCGAAGGGGAGGGCGTTCGCCTAGTTGAACGCGACGCCTCGCGGGTGCGCATCGCCTTCGACCCGGACCGCATCCCGGCGGCAACGCTCATCGGCGCCCTGTTGGCCCAGGGAACGCCCCACGATCTCTTCATCGAGCACCCGCCGATCGAACAGACCGTTGCCGAGTTGTACGCCGAACACGACATGCGCGAACGATGAAACCCGACATCCGCCCGCTCGTTGCGGTGGTCAGCGCCCGATATCGAACCCTGCTCCAGTACCGGGCGGCGGCGTTCGCGGGTTTTGCAACCCAACTGTTCTGGGGTGCGATCCGGCTCATGATCCTGGCGGCGTTCTTCGCCGCCGCCACCGAGCCGCAACCCATGAACCTGACGCAGGTGGTGGCCTACGTGTGGCTCGGTCAGGCATTGCTCGGCATGCTGCCGTGGAACGTGGACGCCGACTTCCGCGCCCAGGTCCGGGACGGCACGGTCGCCTACGATCTGCTCCGGCCGCTGGATCTTTATTCGTACTGGTTTGGGCGCACCTTGGCATTCCGCGTCGCCGCGCCGACGCTCCGCGGCATACCGATGGTGCTGTTCTCCATGGCCCTGCTGCCGCTGGTGGGCCTCGGCGATTGGGCACTGACTCCGCCGGCATCAGTGGTTGCCTTCGCGGGTTTCGTCGCGGCGCTCGTTGTGGCGGCCATGCTGGCCACGGCGGTCACACTGCTTGCCCACATCTCGCTCCTGTGGACGATCTCCGGCATCGGCATGGACCGGATCCTCACCGTACTGGTCACGATCTTCTCGGGACTCGTCGTGCCGTTGCCGCTGTTTCCCGACTGGCTGCAGCCGTTCCTGAACTGGCAGCCGTTCCGCGGCCTCGCGGATGTGCCCTACCGCATCTACAGCGGCAACATCCCGCCGAGCGAGATCGCGGGAGAGCTCCTCTTCACTCTCGTCTGGGTGATCGTACTCGTCTTGCTGGGGCGACTGATCCTGCTACGCGGCGTCCGGCGCATGGTGGTGCAGGGCGGATGAACTCGGCGGCGCTGCTCTTTCGCTACCTCGCCATCTCGCTGCGCGGACAACTGCAGTACCGGGCGTCGTTCCTGATGGCGGCCCTAGGCAACCTGTTGAACTGCCTGATCGAACTCGCCGGCATCTGGGTGCTGTTCGACCGGTTCGGAAACCTGTCCGGCTGGAGCTTCGCCGAGGTGGCGTTCTTCTGCGGCACGATCAACGCCACCTACGCGATTGGGGAACTGTTGGCCACCGGGTTCGATCAGTTCGGCATGCTGTACGTCAAGACTGGCGACTTCGACCGCCTGCTGCTGCGCCCGCGCAGCACGGTTCTGCAGTTGGCGGGACACGAACTGTCGTTGCGCCGCCTTGGCCGGCTGTTGCCGGGGATCGTCATCGTCGTTGCCGCCTGGACGGCGCTCGATCTGCCGTTGGAAGCAGATCGGGTTGCCCTGCTCGCATTCGCGATGGCGGGCGGTGTGGCGTTCTTCTTCGCGTTGATGGTGTTGCAGGCCACGATGTGTTTCTGGACCACCGAGTCGCTGGAACTGATGAACATCCTCACCTACGGTGGCGTCGAGACGGCATCCTACCCGCTGCCCATCTACCACCGGCTGTTCCGGCGTTTCTTCACCTTCGTCGTGCCACTGGCGTGCATCGGCTACTTCCCCATCGTCGCGGTGCTCGGCGTCGACGACCCGCTGGGAACTTCGCGCATGTTCCAGGTGGCGGCACCGTTGGCGGGATTCGCCTTCCTCGGCGTGGCCATCGGCGTTTGGCACCTTGGCGCCCGGCGCTACACATCCACGGGTAGCTAGGCGCGCCAGTTAGTAGCCGGTTGATTGTCGGTGTCGATCCGTTGTGGTATTACTTAAATGTAAGGAATAGTGGAACAAGTAATGCAAGCGACGATTACCGCGAAAGGACAGGTTACGGTTCCCAAGCCGATACGGGACAGGCTCAAGCTGAAGCCTGGGGACCGAGTCGACTTCGTTTTGGATTCCGCAGACGAGGTCAGGGTCGTACCGGTGACGGCTTCGGTGAGGCAGCTCAAAGGGATGGTGCCAAAGCCTCGCAAACCTGTGACCATCGAACAGATGGACGACGCCATTGCCAGGGCGTACGCGCTGCGGCGGTGATCGGCCTCGACACCAATGTCCTGGTCCGCTATATCGTCCAGGACGATCCGGAACAGGCTCGAGCGGCCACTCGGCTGGTTGAGAGCGCCTGCACGGAACAGTCGCCTGGATACATCAGCGTCGTGGTATTGGTGGAACTGGTTTGGGTTCTTGCCGCCGCCTACGACTACGAAAGGGACGTGATCGCGTCGGTGCTCGGCCAAATTCTGCGCACCACCGAGTTCACCGTGGAAGATGGCGACTTGGCTTGGAATGCCTTGCGCGAGTTCGAAGAAGGCAACGCGGGGTTCGCGGATTACCTGCTAGCCCATCGCAACCGTTCAAGCGGCTGCTCGACGACGTTTACGTTCGACCGCAAGGCAGCGAAGGGTCGTCACTTCACGCCCGTTTCTTGAGGCCCGGGAACGCGAACCATCAATTTCGTGGCCGGTCGCAAGACGGCTCTGACACTTGTGGCATAGTACGCCGCTTGCCTAACGGGGCTCGGGGAGGAGCAAATGGCACATGACTTGGTGATTCGCAACGGCACCGTCGTCGACGGGATTGGCAACGATCCGATCGAAGCCGACATCGCCATCGACGGCGACAGCATCGCGGCCATTGGACCCGCAGCAGGGCGTGGCGCTGAGGAGATCGATGCCAAGGGTCACGTCGTCACGCCGGGATTCATCGACCTGCACACCCACCTCGATGCGCAGATCGGCTGGGATCCCGAGATGACATCGGTCACCTGGCACGGCGTCACCACCGCGCTGCTCGGCAACTGCGGAGTGACCTTCGCGCCGTGCCGTAAGGAGGATCGGGAGTTCCTCGCCGGCATGATGGAGACCGTCGAGGACATCCCCAAGCACGCCATCCTCACCGGCCTGCCATGGGATTGGGAGTCCTACGGCGGCTACTTGGACTCGATCAAACGCCTAGGCCCGATGATCAACGTCTGCGGTCTGGTCGGACACAGCGCCACCCGCTTCTACGTCATGGGCGAACGCGCCATCGAGGAACAGGCGACGCCGGACGAGATCGAGCAGATCGCCGCACTTGCCGGCCAGTCGGTAAGGGAAGGCGCGCTCGGTTTCTCCGTCAACCGGCATCCCGGCCACACTCTGCCGGACCGGCGCCCGATTCCCGGCACGTTTGCGTCGAGGGAAGAACTCATCGCCATCGCCCGGGCCGTGGGGGCCGAAGGCGGCATCATGCAAACGGTGCCGAACTTCTCGAGGGTGGACGAGGAGATGGACATCATGGCGGAGGAGGCCGAGACCAGCCGAATCCTCTTCAGCGCCATCGGCGAACATCGCGAGCCCTTGGACCACCACGTCACCGAGATGCGCGCCAAGGGTCTCGATGTCACCGGCATCACGGTTCCACGCAGCGGCGGCGGCGTGGGCGGGCTGTCCGCGAATGTCATGTGGTGGACACCGAGCTGGCGGAAGTTGAACAAGCTCGACTTCGAGGCCCGGCTCGCGGCGATCCAGGACGAGAGCTTCCGAGCCAAACTCGTGGCCGAAGTGCGCGACAACGAGCAAACCAACGAACACGCCCTGCGCGTCACCCAGCGCTGGTACCCGTTGGGCGACGGCGCACGGCCGAACTACACCCAGTCTCGCTACGAAAGCCTCGCCGACATCGC
>JAPPND010000015.1 GCA_028818795.1 Gammaproteobacteria bacterium
CCCCCCCCCCCCCCCCCCCCCCCCCCCCCCCCCCCCGCCCCCCCCCCCCGGCCCCACACCCCCCCCCGGCGCGCCCCCCCCCCCCCCCCCGGGGGGGGGGGGTAGACGACTGTGCGCGGTCAAAAACACCGACGACACCAACACGCCGCGCAAGGTCGACACAATTCGCCCCTAACGCCGGGTCATCCGATATTCCGTCTCGTGGGGGCCGGGCGAAGCCGCGGCGGGCTCCCCGGGGCGCGCGGCAAGCACGCCATCACCGCTCAATGAACCGCGCCGTTCGCGGGATGCTTGGACGTGGCCGTCACTCGACGCGATGGCGTGCCTAGCCCACCAAAGCTAGGCGCCTTGGACCGCATGACGCGCAAGGGCCTTTTGGCCGCATATCCGGCCTGATCGTCGTCGGGCCGGGCAACGACCTGGCCGCATCGCGGATGGGGAACGCGGAGGGCTATCAAGGTGCCCCACGTTGGGAAGCACTGCTTTCAGCTGCGGCTCGCCGGAACACCACGACGTCAGGAAGGGTCCCCATCGAAGTGATCCATAGCGGAGGTCGAACTTGGGAGCAAATCCTCTGCTACGGCACGATCATCGTCCGCTTCGTCGATGACAAGAGCCCCTCCAACTAAGAGGGGTTCCGAGTGTGGTGCTCCGCAAACGACTGGCCCGTCAAGGCTCGACGGCGGGACCGATCAGACGATGAACGTATCGGTGCCGAAATGCCTGTTCAGTCCCGTTCGCCCAGCGGCGTCGAGGATCGCCTGCGCGTGCTCACTCTTCGTGTTGCTCGAACACTTCCTCGTAAAGCTCAACGTCGAATGGGCGCACCGACACGATCCGACTCTTGGGCAACGCTACTTCGAAACCATCGACAGGCAACTTACCTGCGGCATCTAGATTATCCTCATCGAGCTTCGCCGCATAGTTCGTTGTGATACTCAGTTCCTGTCGCTTGTCCCGATACCCGCTCATGAGTAGCAAGAGCCACAAGTCGCCCTCGTCCCTCATCGCCACCCGCGATGCAAACGGAATCCCTACGTAGGACTTCCCGGTCTCCAATGTGACCTCCACAGGGCTTTGCTCCATGATCGCCACTTGGTAGGTCAACTCCCTGAATTCCCCCGACTCTCCCGCGACATCCCTCGACACGCGATCTAGGTCCCAAAGTCGGTTGACCAACCCTGCAGCGATCAGCGCAAAAAATACATGCCGCCCGAAATGGTCATCGCTCTGTAAGCGTCCGCCTGGAACACCATGCGCTCAAAGCCAATCCACTCCCACGCGATCAGCAGCAGGCCATTCAACAGTCCTGTTGCCCCTTGAATCAACCATCCAGCAAGCAGCGTGTAGAACAAGAGCGCGTACCCTTCCACCCTCCGCAACCGCAGCCGGGCAGAATGTGCGACCAAGTTGAACAGTGCGCCCGGCAACACGAGCGCGAGAACATCGTGAACAAAACCCACGCGGGTAGGACGAAACCCTACCGGGTCGCGGTGCGCGTTTCGATCTTCCGGACCGCCTTGACGGTCCTGCGGAACACCTCGCTCTTGCCAAGATCCTTCGGATCAACGAACTTCGACCCGTCAAGCCACCTCGTGCGGACCTTCGGTCTTTCCGTCACAGGCGTCTCCTCAAGCGTCCTTGTCTTGGCGTCAGCCATCCTAACGACCTGCCTCGTCGTCCCAGTTGCCTGAAGCCTACCACCTCAGTTCTCGCACTGCTATTAGCAGCCGAGTGCATTGCAGCGCTAGCCTTCCGGTTTTCAGGTACGTTGGGCATCGCACTGACACCAAAGAGTACTCTGTATGCACATCCGTAGCCGCAAGGCGCGTTGCCAAGCCTGTAGGTATTGTTGGCGGTCTAGTCCCTCAGAGTCGGCAAGCACAAGGCGTCACACTGATCGCTAGGGCCGTCAGGCACACAACATCAAGCGGAGGTACCCGATAGACGACTCACAAATGACCTTCGACTTCGGCGGGAGACCCGCCGCCGGTGTCATCCTCGACCGTATCCGCGCCGAGAGCCGCGACGAGTCCGAGAAGGGCCGCTGGTTCGAGCAGCTGTTCATGCGCATCGCACTTCAGCGGCCCGAGTTCGAGATCGATGCAATCTGGCGATGGCCAGACTGGCCGGAGCGGGAGGAACTGACCGGACTCGACGGCCGCGACATCGGTGTTGACCTTGTCGCGCGGCGCGCTTCGGGCGAGTGGGTCGCCATCCAGTGCAAGTGCTATGACAAAGGGCGCACCCTCGGGAAAGGCGAGATCGACAAGTTCCTGGGCGGTTCGCAGCAGCCGGTATTCCGCCTGCGGTGGATCGTGGCGACCTGCCGGTGGGGACCGAACGCAGAGCGGGCTATCGTGAACGCTCATCCCCAGATCACGCAAATCGACTTCCGCCAACTGCTCGGCATTCAGGTTGAGGAGCAGGACGCCAAACGGCCTGTCCAGGAACCTTGGCCTCTCCAGCTCGAAGCGATCGAGGACGCGGTCGCAGGCCTCTCGAACCACGGACGGGGTCGTCTCGTCATGGCGTGCGGAACGGGCAAGACCTTCACGGCGCTGCGAATCGCCGAGCAGGTCGTCGAGGACGGCGGACGGATTCTCTTCGCGGCACCCACGATCGCATTGGTATCGCAAGCGAGGCGCGAGTGGCTCCGCCAGACAACGCGCAAGCTCAACTGCATCGTGGTGTGCTCGGACCAGACCGCCGGAGGCCGCAGCGAGAACGAGGACATCCGGATCTCCGAGCTCGAGTGCCCCGTGTCCACGGACCCTGTCGAGATCGCCCGTCCGCTTGATGGCGAGGGCGCTACGCGTGTGGTGTTCTGCACCTACCACTCGCTGGGACGAGTGACGGAAGCGCAGGCAGCGCACGGCGCGCCGGCGTTCGACCTCGCCATCGCCGACGAGGCACACCGTACGACGGGCGCCAAGACAAACGGGAGGGGTCGATCGACGGTCGACTTCCAGGAGTTCCACGAGGCCGCACGGCTGCACGCCCGAAAACGCCTCTACATGACCGCCACGCCCCGGATCTACACGCACAGCTCGAGGGCCAGGCTCGCCGAAAGGGGCGTCGAGGTAGTCGACATGGGCGATCAGGCGGTCTACGGCCCGGAACTCCACCGCCTGCCGTTCAAGAAGGCCGTGGAGCACGCGATGCTCTCCGACTACCGCGTCATCGTCCTCGGGGTCAGCGAGGCGAGCGTCACGCCGGGCCTGCGGCGGCGTCTCGAAGGGATCGAAGGCGCCGGAAGAGGCAGGCGTGCGCCGACGACCAACGACATGACGCGCGTCCTGGGGGTCTCGCTCGCGGTGAACGGCGTTACCGAGGGCAAAGCCCTGGAGCAGCCGGGCAAGCTACCGCGCACGATGGCGTTCTCCAACACGATCCTGCGCTCCAAATGGTATGCGCAGGCCCTGATGGAGCCCGAGGTCCTGCGGGCGACCACCCGCCGGATGGCGGACGACCGGGCCATGAAGGTCGCCGCCGTGCACCTCGACGCGTCGGCCAGCGCACTGCAGCGGAACCAGGAGCTTCGCACCCTGGGCCAAGCCGACCGCGACGGCGAGTGCCGCATCGTCTGCAACGTCAAGCTGTTCACGGAGGGCGTGGACGTGCCGTCGCTCGATGCGGTGGCGTTCCTCGACCCCCGCGATAGCCAGGTCGATGTGGTGCAGGCCGTGGGCCGCGTGATGCGCAAAGCGCCCGGCAAGCGCTTCGGCTACATCATCGTCCCGGTCGTCGTCGAGCCCGGAAGCGACGTGGCCGCATCGCTGATGCGGGGCACGGAGGGCTACCAGACGGTGGGCCGGGTGTTGCGGGCTCTCCAGGCTCACGACGGTCGCCTCGCCGAGTCTCCGGCGAACTTCGTCAAGGTCTACGAGCAGTCCACTCGCGGGAAAGCGCCGCAGGAGGGTCGCGTCGGCTCGGAGGCGGGCGAAGGCCGAGGGGAATACCAGCTCCAGTTGGACTTGCAGGAGGCGGAACAGGGCATCTACGCGCATGTCGCCGCCGCATCCGGGCTCGGCAGGCCCGGCCAGATCGTCGCGGACGAGATCGCGGACGTGGTCGGGCACGCAAGCGCCGTACTTCAGGACGAGGCAATGGAAGGCCCCCTCGGCGACGCGCTCGGCCTGGTCGCCGAGGACGACGGCGGAGCGAAGGGCATCTGCACCGTGGCGGCGCTCATGCTCTGCAACGCCTGCCTGCTTCAGCGTCGCCTGCGGGACGAACCGGAGATGAGGACCATCGTGCGGCTGGACAGGGTCGCCGGAGCGGTCAATCCCCGGGAGGTCCTTGCAATCGCTTGGGAAGCCATTCTCGAGAAGGATTACGCCCCGGTGTTCCGGCCCGCCCTCGGCGTGCTTGGCGCGTTGCGCGAGAGCCGGGCGGTCAACGACGTCATCCGGACGCTCGCCGAATGCGCGAACCGCGTCGCGGACTCGCTGAGCGAACTCGGCTACGACCACGCGGGGCCGCTGTACCACCGCATTCTGGGCTCGGCGAGGAGCGACGGCGCGTTCTACACCAACAACCTGTCCGCGGTCATGCTGGCGCGGCTCGCGCTCGGCAAGGCCTTCGTCGACTGGGCCGATGCCGAATCCGTGTCGCGGCTGAGGATCATCGATCCCGCGTGCGGAACCGGGACGCTGCTGATGGCATCGCTGCGCACGATCATCGCCCGAATGGCCGAATCGAAAGAGCTGGACCGGGACGAGCGGAACGCGCTTCACCGGAAACTGGTGGAGGACGTGCTATGCGGCCTCGACATCAACCAGCACGCAATCCAGCTTGCCGCCTGCAACCTCACGCTCGGCGCGCCGACGGTGGACTACGCGCGCATGAATCTCCTCACCATGCCTCACGGACCTCAGGCGGACGGAACGTTCAAGGCCGGGTCGTTGGAGATTCTCAACGCCGGGGCCGACCGGATCGACCTGATCAAGAGCGCACGGCCCAGACATTCGCTAGACGACTTCGAAGCCGAGCAGGTCAACGAGAGCGAGGTGGTCCGGTTTCCGCTGCTCGACGTCGACGCGGTGATCATGAACGCGCCGTTCACGGACAACCGCAAGCGAGGCCGCAAGTTCAGTCCCGAGGCAGTCAAGGGCATGCAGGCGAACGAAATCGACATCCGGGATCGCCTACAGCAGACGGACGCGGCAGCGGGCGGGGTGATCACGACCAACAGCATCCGGACTTTTTTCACGCCCCTCGCAGACCAGATGTTGAAATCCGAAGGGGGCGTCCTGGCCAAAGTGATCCCGGCCACCGCCTGCATCGGTGCTTCCGGCCTCGACGAACGGCGTTTCATCGCCGGGCGCTTCCACGTGGAACGGATCGTCACCACGCACGATCCGAAACGGATCAACTTCTCCGAGAACACCAGCATCCACGAATGCCTGCTGGTTTGTCGGCGTTGGCCCGACGGCAAGCGACCGCCTACGGAGTTCGTGTCGCTGGCACGCATGCCGCAGAGCGCAGCGGAAGCCATCGAAGCTGCGGAGGCCATCTCGTCCGGCAATCCCGGGGAGTGGGGCAACGTTCACCTTTGGCCTCCGGATCGCGTACGCGCCGGCGACTGGACGCCGGTTCAGTGGTACGACGGAACGCTGGCGGAGGCTGCCTTCAAACTGGATTCGAACAAGCAGTTGACGCCGGCGGGATTGCACTTCGAGATCGGCCCAGCCGGCCAGCGCATTCAGGACGCCTATTCGGTCTGCGCAGAGCAAGGCACCGATACGATTGCCGGGTTCCATTCGGTTGGCAGCAGTTTGAGGCGGACGATGTTGGGCCAACCCGACGTCTGGTACCGACCCAAGGCGGGAAAACGCAGTCTGGCCGACCGGTATTCGGCGCAACGTGCCCACCTGCTTGTGCCGATGCGGCTCAATACGGTCAGCGGTCGACTTACGGCAGTCTGGTCCGAAACCCCGTCTTTCGGCTGGTGGGTGCCCGTCGCAGTCCCCGACGAGCACATTCAGAAAGCGCTCGCCGCCTGGTGGAACTCAACACCGGCGCGGTTGATGCTGCTCAACCGACGGGCGCAGACGCTGACCTATCCCACGTGGCAGTTGGCGCACCTTCGGGAAATCCGGATTCCGAATGCGGACAATCCGGCTTGGCCGAAGCTGAGATCCGCTTTCGACGAGGTGTGCAGCGTAGAACTCCTGCCCATGAAGCGAGCCGAGGAGTGTGCTGCCCGCAGGATCATCGACGATGCGGCGGCGTTCGCGTGCGGTGTCGAACCAATGGTCCTAGCGGATTGGAGACGTCGCCT
>JAPPND010000163.1 GCA_028818795.1 Gammaproteobacteria bacterium
CTCGCGACTTGGCTGCCGGCGCAGGCGTACGGGTTCAGGTGAGCAAAAGGCCTCCACGTCCAACTCGTCAACGAGTTGATTGAGCTTCAGTGGGTCGACCCCCTTTCGGAACCCCCGCCGGACAGATCTGACCTTGAACGGGGACTGATCGGCAAGTGGATTGCTACACATTCACTATGTACCCATCCAATCGTTGGCCCGGGATTGTACGCACCAGGTTCCGTCGCTGCGGTATTCCGCGATTTCCGACAACGGCACGGCAGGTGTTCCCCCGGTTCCACGGCGCATGCCGCCCGTTGGCAGCAGCGGCAGGTGGTACTTCTCCCACCAAGCGGGTTCGTCGACGACGTTGCCTTCAACCGGGTGCCGGCCGAGGTTCCACTCCCGGAACATGTCGTCGAAGGGTTCCGACCGCGCCAGCACGAATTCGTTGGAGTCCATGATCCACTGGTTGGTGACTTCCCGGTGGCCGTCGGCCGGGTCGTCGTCGGACTCCCCGGTGAAGCGGAACACGCCGTCCATGTCGCAGTTGATCCGGGGTCCGCCGTTCTTGCCGGCCGCGGTCCAGCGCATGTGGCTGCGCTCGCGCACCTTGTTGAAGTCCTGCACCGCGGCGAGGCGGATGCGGTCGGTCTCGTGGATGCCCGCGGAATGCACGATCCAGCCGTGGCAGAAGATCACGTCGCCGGCTTTTCCGGTGAATTCAAGAGGTTGGACACTTGTTTTGATTTGGTCCATCACCTCGGCCGACCGTTCCGTCGCCACCCAGTTGAGGGCCTGCGCGGATGTCGGATAGAGCAACTGCGGCGAGGTCGGATAGATCGTGAATCCACCGGAGTCGGGCGGTACGTCCTCCAGGTAGGTGACCGCGGACAGCTCCGTCATGCTCTGGTCCATGTGCGGGCCGAGTCTCGACGCGGGCGCTTCTGGATCCCGCGGAAACACCGCGTAGATGCCGCGGTTGCGGCGCGGCCGCTTGACGGGGCCGCCCAGCAGGGCCTCCAGCATGTAGAGCATGCGCGGATGCGCGGAGGTGGCGGCAACGAACGCCGGGTCGTGGCCGATGCCGTGCCAGCGCCAGACATCGTTGCTCATGTCCCGCGTCAGCTTGTACGGAAGGCGTCCAACTCGTTCGCCAACTGTCGCGCCCGGTCGCTCGTCCTCCGGGGACGGCCAGGTGCCCCCGCCCATCCAGTTGTCCGCGAGACCCCAGCGGTTCTCCTTGGGCCAGTGTTCGCCGGGCGCCCGCCAACCACACTGATCCCGTGACAGTCCGGCCACGGTCACGGGCGGCTGTTGCCACCAGAGATCGATGAACGGTTTGAAGGCGCTCCTCGGAATCAGCCCGCGCTTGACGACGAATCCCTGGGTCCTGAATTGCTCGATCTCGGCGGCGCTCAATCCTAGGCGGTCGGCACCGGGCGGGTCGACGTCGGGCGTGATCGGTACCGGCCGCAGAGTCGGTGGCGACTTGGTCGACAGAGCCATCTCCGGGTCTTTCGGGGGCGGTGCTTGATCGACCATGGGGACTTCCCGCCTATTTCATCCGATAACGGATGGGAAGGCTCTTCAGGCCGCCGACGAAGGTGGAGCGGGTGTACGCGGGCTCGCCGTTCAGTTCGAGACGATCGACGCGATTGAGCAGTTCTCGATACAGCGCGGCCAACTCCATCCTCGCCAAGTGCTGGCCAAGGCAGACATGGGGTCCGTAGCCGAACGCCAGATGGTTGGCGCGTCGGTCCACGCGGAACGAGAACGGCTCTTCGAACACGGCCTCGTCGCGGTTCGCGGAAACGTACCACAGCGTGCACGCCTGGCCCTCGGCCACATCGACGTCGCCGACACGGCAATCGTCCGTGGCCGTCCGCATGAACTGCCGGACCGGGGTTACCCAACGGATGATCTCGTCGATCGCGGATCCCATGTGGCGATCGGGATCACCGCGCAGCTTGGCCAACTCGCCAGGATGCTCGATAAGCGCCAGCAGTCCGCCGGCTGCGGAGGAACTCGTGGTGTCGTGGCCGGCGGTGGCGATGATGATGTAGTAGCCGTTGGTTTCGAGTTCGGGCACGGGCTCGCCGTCGATGCGGGCGTTCGCGATCAGGCTCGCGACGTCGTCCGTCGGCTTGGCGCGGCGATCGGCCGTCAGTGCCCGGAAGTACGCCTCGAAGTCGGCCACGACGTCCATTAGCGACTCGGGTTCGAAGGAACGTTGGACATCCGGATCGGCGCTCCCGAAAAGCTCCTGGGTCAGCTTCAGCATCTGCGGCTCGTCCTCGTCGGGAACGCCGAGGATCGACATGATCACGCGCAGCGGATACCACATCGCCACATCCTTGACGAAGTCGCACTCGCCGCCGAGATCCGCTAGGCGGTTCACGTATTCCGTCGCCAACTCCGCGATCCGGCCCTCGAGCCGGCGCAGGTTGGATCCCATGAACCAGCGTTGGGTGAGCGCCCGGTAGCGCGTGTGGTCGGGATCGTCCATGGTCACCAGGGAGCGGACGAGGTGGCGCCGCCCGGCGAGGTAGCGCGTCATGGCCTCCAGGATCTTTCCAGAGAGGATGGGCCGCGGATCGTTGATGAACAGCTTCTTGTCGCTCTCGATGGCCTTGATGTCGGCATGCCGCGTGACGGAGTAGAACGGATCGAAACCGTTCGGTGACATCCATCGAACGGGGTCGTTCTCGCGCAGCCACGCGAACTGGGCATGCACCCACGCTTCGTCCGCCCAGCGCTTCGTGCTGACGAGTGCGTCGTCGAGTTCGGGCGATTCGGTGACGACGTCAAGAGTCATGGGACACCTCCACGGGGGGGAGCCGGCCCGAGGCATACTCCGGGCTGACCGGGAACGTGAGCCGCACCGGGTAACGACCTCCTTGCCTCGCACGCTCCCGCGCAACGGTCTGCTGCATGCCGTCCCACTCCGACCACATGTCGCATAGGTGATCGATGGTCATCCGGTACGGGTTGTAGCTCTCGTAGTCGAACTGGACCGCCGTCGCATCCGCGAGGCGGTCGTTCTGGTCGCGGGTCCCGTGAAGCCACCGGGGGTCCCCCTCGTAGGGGTTGTTGGGCCGGAAACGGCGCACCCGGAAGAACGCCCCGTAGCGCGTGTGGCGCGAGTGGTTGGCGGTGCCGGCGTGCGGCAAGCCGTGCAGCGCGACGAACGCGTCGCCTTCCTCGAGCACCACCGGCGTGATCCAGGTATAGGGTTTGCCGCGACTGTCGCGCCAACCCTCGATGTCGACGAAACCGCCATGGCGGGCCTGCGGTGGCTGCTTGAGCGGGGCGGGCATTCCCATCCGGGGGGTGCCGCTTGCCACGGATGCGGGATCCACGCGCGGCCAGCCCGGACCCTCGTAGCCGATGGGGCCGCCGGCGTCGCGCTGCATGCGGAAGAACTGCTCCATGTCGTGGTGGAAGCCGCGTCGCACACCGGTTTGCCCGCAGCCCATCTGCGTCTGATCGCTGAAGGCGATACCGACGAACGCCGTGAACGTCCCGAGCGTTAACGTTCGCTCCGGGTCCATGTAGAACGGCGTTCCCATCGGGTTCTGGACAGTGTGGTCGAGGTGGCTCATGTAGCGGTGCATCGCCTCGGGGTCGTGCGGATCCTTGCCGAGTGCCACGATGTCCTCGACGCTCTGGGGGTAGTACTGCGGCGGCGGGGCCATCATGCCGTCGATGTGACCCATCTCGCCCTGGTCGCCGCCGACGAATCCGCTGTCGTCGGCGCCGGGGGTGTTGTGGGCATCGCAGGCGATGATCGGCGAGAACGGCCCGATGAGCTCTCTCAAGGCGCCCCCTAACCGGCTGCCCTCGAACATGTTCACGAATCCCTGCTGGCACGCCGGCGTGGTCGCGAAGAACTGAAAGCCCCGCTGGAAGTCGGTGGTGCCGCCCCTGGCACGCAGACCGTCCACCCGCTCGCGCGCATCACGCGTCAATTCCAGGGGCACCGCCTGCTTGATGACCAGGTATCCATCGCGGTAGAACCGCGTCTTCTGCTCCTCGGTGATTTCGAGCCTGTGCCCGGTAGGCGAAGGCAGCGGTTTCGCATTGATTCCGGTGCGAGCCTCGGGGAAGTACTCGTAGTCCGGCGGCGGGCCGTTCCTCGCCATCTCCCAGCTGACGGTTCCCGCGACGGCGTTAGTTTCGACGTTTTCGTTCATGAGGTGTCCCCTCCGTCGTCAATCTATGACGACTACCCATCCATCGTCCAGCAAGGGTACCGACGCGAACACAGGTCCCCCGTCCGGGCGGGAAGCCGCGTAGCGGGCGAAGAGGCAGGCTTGGCCGGCCGCCGCGGATTCGACACTTGCCCAATCGATTCCCGCCAAGGGCACCTTGACGCGCCCAGACCAGTGCGGTGCCGCTCCTTCGACGCATTCCCCAACGCAGACGTAGAAGAACCGTGCGCCACGCGGTCCTTGAACGAACGGGCCGAAGAAATCGGGCTCGGATCCGGTCGTGGCCCTGCGGACCGTAACGGCTAGATCGAATACGACCGGATCGTCGTCGCCTTCGAGCACTTCCACGTAGTCGAGGCGCTCGCTCCTTGAACCCTTGCCGCGCTGCAGGCAGAACGCGTAGCCCTCGGGTGGATCGACAAGCTCGATCTGGATCGCCAGGGCGACGTCGATCACGCCAGTTCTCCACCGAAACCGATCCGGCCTTCGGCTGGCGGCGCGTATAGCACATGCACGTTCTCGCGTCGGCGGTTGAGGGTTCGGGCGACGATCTCGGCGACGGCAGCCATTTCCCGACGGCGTTCGTCTTCATCGGGTAGTTGAAGCCTTTGAATGTTCACGAATGTCGGCCCACACGTACCTGCGGCAACTTGGTTCTCGGCGTAGCCAGCCGGGTCCGTTGAACGCAGCTTTACCCAGGTGCCGCCCGGTCCGCTGCCGAACAGATCCCCGAGCTCGTCCACAAGGGTTTGAAGTTGGCCCCGACCTTCCTCGGGATCACCAGCCACGAGTTCGATATCGACTATCGGCATTTTCGGTGGTTCCAATCACCGGATCTCGATCTGCACTTCGGTGATGTGCTGCCGTGTCTGGTGGTCGAAGGCATGGTAGAGCTCGCGGTAGAGGCGTTCGGTGTAGACGAGGCCCTTCTCATCGGCGCGTTCCTCCCAGCGAAGCCGTTGCCAGCCGCTGTTGGGCTCGTGCGGGAAGGGACCCTCGTAGATCAGGCTCGCGAACTTCATCGCCGGGTAGCGCTTGATCTCGAATCCGCTAGCCGGGTCTACCTCGGTGCTGTCTTCCACGACGACGCCGACATCGAAGACCATGGGTCCCTGGGCACCCTCGATCCAGTTGTACAGGTAGACCTCGTTCGGCGCGTCGTCCCCCAACGCGACCCCGGCGGTTCTCACGAAGTCCCACAGGGTCGCGGTGTCCATGTAGGGGCGCATCTCTTCCCCGAGGTTGATCGGTTGGCCGCTGGACTGCACGAGAAAAGTCGTCGGCGGGTACTCCTTGACGCCGAGGTCGTAGATCGCGAAGTGCTCGCCCTGTTCAACGGGTTCGAGCAGGCCGCCGCGAACCGCCGCGACGATGCGGGCCGTTTCCATGCCGCTCGTTTGCTCGGTGGGAGTGTCCACTTGGCCGCAACCCGCCAGCAACGCGAATACCGTCGCGACGAGACCGTACGGGCGACCCGTGTGGCCGCCCGTGGCGTTGAACCGATGCGGTGTTTTGCTGGACGATGGGCGAGGGCACCCGTTCACCGCGCGATGGCCTCGCCGAAACGATGTCGAGGAACCTGTCATGGGTTGATAGGTTGACAGATGCGGCCGTATTGCGCGACGTTGGGCTCAAGTGAAGCCTGATGCCACTCCATCGCACGATGCGGCCCGAACCAGCCCCAGCGAACACCCCCGAGCAGCGCGTCGACGGCGTGCTGGCGCGAGTGCTCTCGAAGGCGACCAGCGTTCCGCCAAGACTCGCGGATGCCATGCGCTATGCAGTACTCGGCGGCGGCAAGCGCATCCGACCCCGACTGGTCTACGCTTCGGGGCGGCTGGCGGGCGCACACACCGAGGTGCTGGACCACCCTGCGGCGGCGGTCGAACTGATCCACGCCTACTCGCTCATCCACGACGACCTGCCGGCAATGGACGACGACGACCTGCGCCGGGGTCGCCCCACCGTCCACGTGGCGTTCGACGAGGCAACGGCGATACTCGCCGGCGATGCCCTGCAA
>JAPPND010000234.1 GCA_028818795.1 Gammaproteobacteria bacterium
CGTTGTAGTCCCGCAGGAAGCTCGCCGCGTCCACGACCGTGACCATCGTGTCGAGACGCGAAACATGATTCAGACTGACGCCGTTCTCATCCTCGAAGGTGAAGGTCTGCGCGACGGGAATGGGCTCCGAGATCCCCGTGGACTCGATGAGCAGGTAGTCGAAGCGTTCCTCCTGCGCGAGCCGTGAGACCTCGGCGAGCAGGTCGTCTCGCAGCGTGCAGCAGATGCAGCCGTTCGACATCTCGACCAGCTTCTCCTCGGTCCGCGAGAGTTGCGCACCGCCGCGCTCGACGAGCGCCGCGTCGATGTTGACCTCGCTCATGTCGTTCACGATCACCGCGACGCGCCGGCCCTCCCGGTTGTTGAGCACCTGGTTGAGGAGCGTGGTTTTTCCCGCTCCGAGGAAGCCCGACAAGACGGTGACGGGAAGGCGTGATTGGCTGGAGCTCGTCTCTAGGTTCAGGGGCATCGAAGTCCTCGTCTGGCTCATTGCAGGGATTTGGGGGATCCGGTCCTGGGGCGAGGCGGTAGCCTGGCCACGATTGGCTTCCAAAGGGGCTGCCTAGTTTTGCCATCAGATAAAGAAATGTTATAACGTAACAAAATACGGTGGCAATGGAGATCCATGCCATGGAGCTCCTACGAGCCGAACCTCAGTCGTGAACCGATCCCAACTGCCGCAGGCAGCACGCGCAGCCAGCCTGCCGCGCGACCCCGGCTCGGAGGCACCCGATGCCGGACCTCCCGACTGATGCGTAGGCTGATCGGGATCAATGGCAACGCCGAACGGACTCTCCTCCGGCGCACTGTCTCGCCGCTAGGCGGCGGCGTGCTCGCCCAGTTTCTTTGGGCGGTTCCCCTCGCGGTCCTCCTGTGGGTTGCCGCGGCCTGGGCGATGGGGTGGCTGCCATGACGGCCGTCTTTTCTCTGCGCGACGTCACCCTGGGATACGACCGCCATCCCGCTGTGCATCACCTGACCGGCAGCTTCGCAACCGGTTCGCTGACGGCGGTGGTCGGTCCCAATGGATCCGGCAAGAGCACCTTGCTCAAGGGACTGATCGGGCGTCTGGCACCTCTCGATGGCCGCTTGGAGCGCAACGGGCTGCGCCAGAGCGACATCGCCTATCTGCCCCAGCAGGCCGAGATCGATCGCAGTTTCCCGATTTCGGTGATGGACACGGTGTTGCTGGGTCACTGGCGGACGATCGGCCTGTTCCGCCCGGTCACGCGTGCCCAACGGCGGCAAGCCGAGGACGCGCTACTGGCCGTCGGCCTCGATGGCTTCGGTCGACGCCCGATCGCCTCCTTGTCGGCGGGGCAGTTTCAACGGGTGCTGTTTGCCCGCATGTTGTTGCAGAACTGTCCGGTCATTCTGCTCGACGAGCCCTTCACCGCAATCGACGCCAAGACTTCGGCCGACCTTCTGAGGGTGGTCGTGGGGTGGCATGGCGAAGGACGGACGGTTGTCGCCGTGCTGCACGACCTCGACCAGGTCCGAGAGTATTTCCCCGACACCTTGGTGATTGCCCGTGTGCCCGTTGCCTGGGGGGCGACTGGCGAGGTGCTGCGCGCAGAACATCTCTTCCGGGCGAGACAGATGGCGGAGGCGTGGGATGACCGCGCCGCGGTCTGCCGGCGAGGCATCCGCTGAATGGACGTCCATGCCGCGCTGATCCAGCCTTTCGTCGAATTCTCCTTCATGCGCAGGGCGCTGGTGGCTTGCTTGGCGCTCGGCGTCGGCAGCGGCCCGGTGGGCGTGCTGCTTGTCCTGCGCCGCATGAGCCTCGTCGGCGATGCCCTGAGCCATGCCGTGCTGCCGGGTGCGGCCATCGGTTTCATGATCGCCGGGCTCTCGCTGGTGGTCATGAGCCTCGGCGGCCTCATCGCGGGCCTCGTCGTGGCGATCCTGTCCGGTCTCGTCGCGCGCGTGACGCCTCAACGCGAAGATGCGAGCTTTGCCGCCTTCTATCTGATTTCGCTGGCGCTTGGGGTGCTCATCGTCTCGACGCACGGCAGCAACGTCGATCTCATGCACGTCCTCTTCGGAACCATTCTCGCCGTCGACGATGCGTCGCTGCTGCTCGTGGTCTCGATTGCGACGCTGACTCTCTTCACCCTTGCCGTCGTCGGCCGCGCCCTGATCGTCGAGTGCTTCGATCCCGGCTTCCTGCGCGCCGTGGGCGGCCCCGGCACGGTCGTTCACTTCGTGTTTCTGACGCTGGTCGTCATGAACCTTGTCGCGGGGTTCCACGCGCTCGGTACGCTGATGGCAGTCGGCTTGATGATGCTCCCGGCCGCGGTCGCGAGGTTCTGGGCGGGCGAGGTCGCGACGCTCGCGGCCACGAGCAGCGGTATCGCGTTCGCTTCCGGGTATGCGGGACTGCTGCTCTCCTACCACGCAGACCTTCCGTCCGGACCGGCCATCATCCTGGTCGCCGGCGGCGTCTACATCGTCTCCGTTGTCGCCGGTCCGCGCGGCAGCTTGTGGGCGCGGTTCATGCCGCGCCGGCATCTCGAAGCTTGAACGGCAGCCGAGGAGACAATCCATGTATCGTCTTTCGCGCCGCTCGTGTCTTGCCGCGTTCGCCACGCTCGCCGCGGCCACGACGTCTCGACCCCGGGCCGCCGACAAGCTCAAGGTCGTTACCACCTTCACCATTCTGGAAGACATGGTGAGGCGTGTCGGCGGCGAGCACGTCGCGCTCACCACGCTGGTCGGCCCGGACGGTGATGCCCACGTCTACGAACCGACCCCGGCCGACGCACGCACGCTGGCCCGGGCGGACCTCGTTGTCGTCAACGGCCTCGGCTTCGAAGGCTGGATCGACCGGCTGGTCAGGGTGTCCGGCTACCGGGGGCCGGTCGTCGTGGCCAGCGAGGGAGTCGCTGCGCTGACCGTGGAGCAAAACCAACCGGACCCCCACGCCTGGCAGGATCTCGCCAACGGACGTCTCGATGTCGCCAACATCGTCCGGGCACTGGCTGCGGCGGACCCGGCCAACGCGGACGACTACCGTCGTCGCGCTAGAGCCTACGATCGCGAACTGGCGGCGCTGGATCGGGAAGTCAAGAGCCGGCTCGACGCCTTCCCCAGGGACCGGCGCAAGGTGATCACGTCGCACGACGCCTTCCGGTACTTCGGCCGCGCCTACGGCATCGACTTTCGTGCCCCGGTTGGTCTCAGCACCGAAAGCGCGCCGTCGGCGGGCGAAGTGGCCGCCCTGATTCGTCAGATGCGGGACGAGGGCATCCACGCGTTGTTCGTCGAGAACATCACGGATCCGCGCCTGGTCGGGCAACTCGCACGTGAAGCCGGCGCCGTCATCGGCGGCCGGCTCTACTCCGACTCGTTGTCCGGTCCCACCGGCCCGGCGCCGACCTATCTCGACATGTTCCGCCACAACGTTGGCGAAATCGCCAAGGCCGTCGCCCAATGACTAGAGGGCAATCAGGACGTGTCGGCCAAGTGGACGAGATCAGACTTCGGCTCGCGTGCTGCGCGAATCCCGGAGCTACAGTAGTGCCCTCCCCAATGGACCCCGAAACGAAGGAAACGCCCCCATGATGCACTGCCTGTTGAGCGACCGGATCGGTGACTTCGCCGCCATCTACGACGAAGACGTCGAACTCGTCAGCGTCTCACGCCCTGCTTCGGTTTCCCTCGACGCTCTCGCCGAACATCTGTTCGCATCGCGGCAGGACGTACGGATCGAATGGGAGCAGGCTTCACGCGATGCCGACGCGCCATTGGCCGCCCTCTCCGTGTCGATCAACGCCGAACCGCTCAGCGCCCTCGCCGAGGAGATCACGCTCGCCAGCGACATGCTCAGCGAGCTGGTGGGCTGCGAGCGAATCGGAATCCGGGTGACCACGTTGCGTCGCCCCATGTGCCCCCGCTTTCACGTGGACCACATACCGTGCCGCATGCTGGCCACGATCGGTGGACCCGGCACCGAGTGGATCGCGAGCGGTGACGTTGACCAAGATCTTCTGGCTGATCGCGACACGGCCGTGCCGCCTATCCGGCGCGGCGGCGACATCCGACGCCTGGCCACGCGGAACTGGTCGCTGCTCAAGGGCGGCACCTGGGACGGCCGGTTCGGCGGCGTGGTACATCGATCTCCCCACGAGACGGTTGAGCGATTGCTCTTGTCGTTCGACCCGATCTTCACCGACCCGCGCGGCGCCGCCGCTCGCGGCTGACCGGGGCCGCGGAGCAGGTCAACGCACACCAGGATGACTGCCAGATGCGCGGTCTAGTCTGTCCGGCCGCGTCCGCAGTCCTGCCTTCCCGACTTGCGCTCAACGAGCGCAGCCGCCTGCTGCCGGGCGAGTTCCAGCCGCCGCAACTGCGCGGCAGCCCAAGCCGCGAGCTCCTGCGGCGGCGCCTTCATCGTGATCTCACCCTTCTCCGCCACGAACTGGACCTGCGGATCGGGAATCCCGTCCGCCCACCTGCCGTCCGACCCGGTCGCCGGCTCGTCCTCCCGACCATGCACGACCATCAATTCGTCCACCGAGTTGTCCACGACCTCCACGACGTCGAACTTTCCCAGGTGCTTGCGCAGGTTCGACAGCGACCACCGGTACCGTTGCGGCAGCTCGGCCGGGTCGACATCGTGCCCGGTGTTCGCGAGCACCCGCCGCTTGATCCGGCGCGCGTTGATCTCCCACGACTCCGTGCCGATGTAGTAGCCCTCGACCCGGTATCCGCCCGCAACCGCCCGGTCCAGCAACGCCGGTCCTGGACGACCCGAGAACGTGCTCTCGCTCCCGAAGCTCACCCTCTCCGAGAAGCACTTCGCGATTTCCGCGTCGACGAACTCCCGCGTACGCGCCCGGACGCTCTCGCTGTTCCAGTCGCCGATGCCCCCGGCGATCGAGTCCTGGTCGAAGTAGCGTTCCGGCAGGCGGTCGTAGTTCGCCCGCTTCCACGCCGTCTTGCCGCACCCGTTGCAGCCCATCACGATCATGAACGTCGACCGGCGGTCTGCCAATTCCGACATCTCGCTATCTCCTTGGCGTCACCACGCCCCCGCGCAGGGGCCGGCAATCCTACCAGCGGCCGCGCCCGCTAATCCAACTTCGCCGTCGTCGCTCTGCCTGCCATGCGTGCTCGTCGACGCCCAAACCCCGCCGTTTCCCGCCCGCAAGACCGCCCTTAAGGGGCACGCCAAACGCTAGTCGACGCCGGCATCTTGAACACGCTGCCGAGTACGCTCCACTCGACTTGGAGTAGAAGGGCAGGGTAGGCAATCGTGAGACCGCCAGCAGAGCTGACGGCAGACGAATGCCGCGTCTGTGATGGTGAGGACAGGAGGTTAGCGACCGGGCCCTGTCTTGTGGCTCAGATCCAGCCTCTGGTAGTCCGACAGGGCGAAGTCGCCGGTCGACCGCATGAACTCGCCGAGCAGCAAGGCATAGTCCTGAATCACTTCCCTCACCTGGGGGTCGTGGATTCGATTGTCGAGGGCATCCGGATCCTGCTCATAGTCATAGAACTCCAGCGGTACGCGATACTGAAAGTGCTTCACGCGCGCTGCCACGGCTGGATCGGATTCGGCCGCGCTGACCATCGCTTTCCAGGTGAGCCCTTTCGTCGACTCGTTCCTGAATACCGTCGTGCCATCGCTCCAGGCATTCCAGATCAGCCCGAAGCGTTTTCCCTGGATCGATCGCATGGTATGGGAAGCTCCCGTGATGAGCGTGTTGATCTGGGTATAGACGAACTCACGCCCATCCTGCTTCCTGCCTTCCAACACCGGCAGAAAGGATCGCCCGTCCATGCCCTGCATGGCATCGATGCCGACGATATCGAGTAGGGTCGGCGCAAAATCGACTCCGGCCACCAGGTGTTCGGAATCGTTCCTGCCCGGCCTTATCACGCCCGGCCAACGGACAATCCACGGCGTCAGCGTCGAATGCCGCCAGACATTGGTTTTCGCGAACGGCATGGAAATGCCATGGTCCGACTTGAGCATCACCAACGTGTTGTCGGCAAACCCGGCGGCTTCCAACTCGTCGAGCACTCGGCCGACAACATCGTCCGCTCGCCGCACCGAGGAGTAGTACCTCGCGATTTCTTCGCGGATCTCCGGCAGATCCGGCAGGAAACCCGGCACGACGATTTCTTCCGGCTGATAGATTCGAGACGGCGCGGGGAA
>JAPPND010000091.1 GCA_028818795.1 Gammaproteobacteria bacterium
GAGGGAACGCACCAGGACGCACCGCCCATGGCCTACATGGCGGGGGGCCGACAATTCGTCGTCATCGCGACCGGCGCGGGGGTTCAACCCGCGAGGCTCACTGCCTTCCGGCTGCCGTAGCTTTCCGCCAACGACAACTACCTGCCGGGAACCCCTTCTTGGCACGTTCAAGAACAATCCGGTCCGGCGGGTCAGTTAAGCCCCAGCTTCTGCATCGTGACGGGGCCGGCGATACCGTCGACGGTGAGCGAATTCTCCGCTTGAAATGCCTTGATGGACGTTTCCACCGCAGCCGAGTAGATGCCGTCGACAGGACCGGCGTAGTGGCCCTCGTCCTGCAAGGCGGTCTGCAGCCGCTCGACGTTGATGCCCCCGTCGCCGCGCTGCAGCAGGTACTGATCGCGGTTTCCCGTTGCCGCCCGGTACAGCCTGTTCTTGGATCGCTTCAGGTAGACATTTCGGTGAGTGGCACTGGTACGCGCAGCCGCCATCTGGTCCCGCTCCACCCGCAGCGCCTCGACTTTGTTGGCCAGGCGAAGATCCTGGTGCTGCCCGTTCGCCTTGCCTAACGCGTGCTTCCAGCTCGCGCATGGCCTGGTTTGCTGCGTCGTAGCGGCCCGCCTGGTACTGGGCGACCGCATCCCTGTGTCGGCGTTCGGCGACAAACAGTTTGGTTTCGATGGCCACTTCCGGGTTGCGGGCCGCGAGCGCGGCTTGCTCATCCTCGACCACCTTGACGGTCAGCGGGATCCGTACCGACGTTGCCCGGTCGTTGGTGAGGTCGTGGTAGCTGACCGCAATCCCGCCGAGGGAGGCTTCTCCCGTGGCGTCGAACAGCGTCTCGCCGGGAACGAACTGGGCCAGCAGGGTGTGCGTCTCCCCGGCATGGAAACTACCCAGATCCAAATCGGCTTGTTGCGGATCGTGCACGCCCAGAATCGTCGCGTTCACGACGCCCGGGGCGGCCTCGAGTCGCAACCGTGCGTCCTTGGCGACGGTGGCGGAAAGCGCGGCCAGTTCCTCTTGATAGATGCGCGCGATCTGGTGGGGATGTTCGACGTGATAGAAGGCTCCGCCCCCGTTCTGGGCGATGGCCTGCATCAGGTCTTCGCCGTAGTCGAGACCGAGCCCGAGGGTCGAGATTCGAACGCCTTGGCGTTTCGCTTCCCGCACCATCCCGCTGATCTCCGCGGCGTGGGTAACGCCGTGATTGGCCAGGCCGTCGGACAGCAGGAGGACGCGACTGACGGCCCTCTGCGCGTCGACGGTTTGCATGCGCGCGGCCACTTCCTCGACGCCGCGCATCATACCGGCGGCCAGATCGGTTCCGCCGCGGGGCGTGAGGCGATCGATCAGGCGTTTGATCGACTCTTTCGCAAGCACTGGCTGGGACGGCCACAGGGTGGTGATCTCTGTGTCGTACTCGACCACAGCCAGGTGGTCGCTCGGGGTCAGGCCGTCGACCGCCTTACTCGCAGCCTCCTTCAAGTAGACGATCTTGCCGGTTGCCTCCATCGAACCCGACCGGTCCAGAACCAGCGCTAGGTTGAGCGGCGGCCGGTTGGCCCGCTCGGCCAAGGGCGACTCGGCAGCGTGGAACCGAACGAGCGCGCACACCGGCGTGCGGTCGCCTCGGACGATCAACGGTCGGTCCAACTCGACTGTCGTTTGGACGACGGCCTCGACACCTTCGAGGGGCAAGGCAGACGCCTGCGACGTCGTGCCGGCGAGGAAAAGCACGACTGCCGCGGCGGCAATGGTCCTTGTGGGGTGTGTGTCCGGGAGCATTTGCATCATGTCGGGGGTGTCCTCTAGGTGGGTGTCCTCTTGGTGGGTGTCCCTTTGTCGCCTCCCTTTGTCGCCTCTTCCTTTGTCGCCTCTTCCTTTGTCGCCTGCCTCAGAGAGCTGGGGCCGCGTCGGTGTAGCGAAAGCCTTTCGCTCCCGCCTGCTCCCGCACGGCGTGGAAGATGCGGTGGTCGAGCGAGGCTTCGAGGCCCTCGCGGGCCTCGGCGCGTGCCGTGACGAAGGCGGTGCGTTTCGCGACCAACTCGCGGAGTTCACGATTCATGCGTTCGCGCTGTTCGGTCTGGGACTTCAGGTAGGCGGTGCGTTCGCCGGCGTCCATCGGCCGCATCACCGCCGGTAGCTCGGCCTCCTCGATGTCGGCCAGGCTTACTGATCCGTCGGCCACATCCTTGACCAGTTCGCCATCGCCGTAGTGGCTCTTCGCGCCGCTCGTGGTGAGGTTGAAGGCGGCGCGACGAGCCCGCGAAGCGGCGCTCGCCTCGCGGTTCAGCTTGTCCGCTGCGGCGACCTTTCGGTTCGCCAGGACGAGTACGTCGGGCGAGCCGTAGTAGAGCCGGGTGTCGTCGAGCCTTGCGGACAGCTCCGCGATCTGGCGGTCGTAGGGCGTGTCGATGGCGACCGCGTCGCCCTGCTGGCCGACGGTGAAATAGCGGCCCTGGGCGAGGTCGGCGATCTCCCGCCAGCGGCTTTCGGTTTGTGCATTGTTGCCGCAGAGGATGGCGTTGATGACGATGCCCCGCTCGGCGGCGAGTCGGGCGGTTTCCGGGTACTGGGGCTCGTTGTCGTAGTCCATGTGGGGTGGGGAATCGCCGACCAGGAAAATGACGCGGTAGGCGGACGGGTCTTCGCTCCAGGAGATGGCGTGCACGGCGTCGTGAGCTCACGCGCGAGACCTTGGGCACCGGCATCGGCCTTGCCCTGGTGCGTGAGCTGGTGACCGCCATGGGCGGTGAGGTCGATGTCGTGAACCGCAACCCCGGCGCCGAGTTCCGCATCGTGTTGCCGATCCGGTAAAGGCCGACCCAGCGCCCGGTCGCGCGCCGGGGCAACGCTGATAGACTCGGCCCATGCAAGCTGTGGCCGACTTCCAGGTCGTCGCCGACTACCGGCCGGCGGGCGATCAGCCCACCGCCATCGCCGAACTGGTCGACGGTATCGAAACCGGTCTTGCGCACCAGACGCTGCTCGGCGTAACCGGATCCGGCAAGACCTTCGCCGTCGCCAACGTGATCGAGCAGGTCCAGCGACCGACCTTGGTACTGGCCCCCAACAAGACCCTGGCCGCGCAGCTCTACGGCGAGTTCAGGGAGTTCTTCCCGCGCAATGCGGTGGAGTACTTCGTCTCCTACTACGACTACTACCAGCCGGAGGCCTACGTTCCGGCGTCCGACACGTACATCGAGAAGGACGCCTCCGTGAACGCGCACATCGAACAGATGCGCCTGTCGGCCACCAAGGCGCTGCTCGAGCGGCGGGACACCGTGATCGTGGCGTCCGTCTCGGCGATCTACGGTCTCGGCGACCCGCAGTCCTACCTGCGCATGGTGCTGCATCTCGACCGCGGCGACCGGGTCGATCAGCGCTACGTGATACAGCGTCTCGCCGAGCTTCAGTACACGCGCAACGACATGGCATTGCAGCGCGGCACCTACCGGGTGCGCGGCGACGTCATCGACGTCTTCCCCGCGGAGTCGGAGAAGGAAGCCGTGCGCGTCGAACTGTTCGACGACGAGATCGACAACATCGCCACCTTCGATCCGCTGACCGGGGAGGTCCTGGCGCGGGTACCCCGCTACACGGTCTTCCCGAAGACCCACTACGTGACCCCCAGGGAACGCATCCTCGCGGTGCTCGACGAGATTCGCGACGAACTGGCCGAACGCCTGGACGTGTTGAAGGACGCCAACAAGCTCGTCGAGGCGCAGCGCCTGGAACAGCGCACCCGGTTCGATCTCGAGATGATCAAGGAACTGGGCTACTGCAGCGGCATCGAGAACTACTCGCGCTACCTGTCGGGCCGACGGCCCGGCGAGCCGCCGCCGACGTTGTTCGACTACCTCCCGAAGGATGCCCTGCTGATCGTCGACGAGTCCCACGTGACGGTTCCGCAGCTCGGCGGCATGTACAAGGGCGACCGGTCGCGCAAGGAAACCCTCGTGGAGTACGGATTCCGCCTCCCGTCGGCCCTCGACAATCGACCGCTGCGATTCGACGAATGGGAGGGGTTGGCACCGCAGATGATCTTCGTCTCGGCCACGCCGGGCCCGTACGAGGGAGAACGGGCCGGCAGCGTCGTCGAGCAGGTCGTGCGGCCGACCGGCCTCGTTGACCCGCAGGTCGACGTGCGTCCCGCATCGACGCAAGTGGATGATCTCTTCGGCGAGATCGGGTTCACCGTCGGCAACGGCGAGCGCGTACTGGTCACGACGCTCACCAAGCGCATGGCGGAAGATCTCACCGAGTATCTGGATGAGCACGGCGTCCGCGTTCGCTACCTGCACTCGGACATCGACACGGTCGAACGCATGGAGATCGTTCGGGACCTGCGCCTCGGCAAGTTCGACGTCTTGGTCGGCATCAACCTCCTGCGCGAAGGTCTCGACATGCCCGAAGTCTCCCTGGTGGCGATCCTCGACGCCGACAAGGAGGGCTTCCTGCGCGCCGAGCGGTCACTGATCCAGACCATCGGCCGCGCGGCCCGAAACCTGAACGGTCGCGCCATCCTCTACGCCGACGAGATGACCGGGTCGATGAAGAAGGCGATCGACGAGACCAACCGGCGCCGGGACAAGCAGATCGCCTTCAACAGGGAGCACGGCATCACGCCGAAAACGGTCGAGAAGGCCGTCGCAGATGTCATGGAGGGTGCCCGGACGGCCCCGGGTGCCGCCCGTGGCCGAGGTCGGCGGGATGCCAAGGAACGAACCGGGCCGCAACGTGCGCGACGGGAGGTGGATACCGATCCGAAGGCGTTTGGCAAACTGCTCGACGAACTCGAGGCGAAGATGTACGACCACGCCAAGAACCTCGAATTCGAGGAGGCCGCCGCTGTCCGGGACGAACTCCGCGACCTGCGGGCGAGGTACCTCGTCAACTGATTGGCTATTCTTTTGCAGTCGCAGCATGGGTAGAGCGAGCTTGCAGATCAGGCCGTTGCCGAACGACTTCGCTGCCGAGGTGACCGGCCTGGACGCCAGCGAGGTCGATGGCGCCTCGTTCGACGCCCTCTACTCGGTTTGGCTCCGCTATCCGATCGTGCGGTTGCGGGAACAACGCCTTGACGACGGCCAACTACAGGCATTCAGCAAGCTGTTCGGACCGCTGGAATACGCGCCCATGGGACGGATTTCCGACGCCGAGCGCGACAAACTCCCCAATCCGTTTGTCACGACCATCTCGAACATCGTCGAGAACGGTCGCCCGATCGGCGGCCTGGGCAATGCCGAAGCCGCATGGCACACCGACATGTCGTACATCGAGCATCCGCCAACGGCGAGCATCCTGTATGCGGTGGAGACCCCGGAAGAGGGCGGTGACACCCACTTCTGTAGTATGGTCGCGGCGCTTGACGCCCTGCCGTCGGGCTTGCGCGACCGAGCTCGCGCGATCCGCCTGAAACACGACGCGGCCCACGACAGCGTCGGCCGGTTGCGGCGCGGCCATCGTCACGCATCCAGTCCCCTCGAAGCACCGGGTGCGGTACATCCCATGGTCCGGCCACACCCCGAAAACGGCACCGAAGCGCTGTTCCTGGGTCGCCGTCAGGACGCCTACGCTGAAGGTCTGCCTCTCGCCGAAAGTGAAGCCCTCTTGGACGAAGTCTGGCGCTACGTCGCGCTTGCCGACGCGGTCTGGACGCAACGCTGGCGGGTCGGCGACCTGCTCATCTGGGACAACCGCAGCGTCATGCACCGCCGTGCCGCCTTCGACCCGGGCGCCCGTCGTCTGATGCGACGTACGCAGGTTCGCCCGGCAACGAGCCCGTAGGGGCGGGGCTATCGCGCCCGAAGGGCGCGCCCCCGCCCGCGCCGGGCATTGCCGTTGCCGCGGAGACGGGACGGGACAACGCCGCCAGACGGCTCGTGCCTCACCGTCCGGCCCCAGCCCCCACCGCCCCAGGACTCCGCGACCTGCAACGGCACTCCGTGCCGTTTCTGCGTCGCCGAGTCCTGGGCCCGTCCCCTACGGTGTTCCCGATGCATCGGCGACTCGCGTCGTTGTTCTGGTCTACAATCGACGCATCGTTGACGACTTTGCAGGCGGAGAATGCGGAGCATTCTCCCAACGCGTCGCGTCAGCGACGCGCAGGCGCGTAGCTCAGTTGGTTAGAGCGCTACCTTGACATGGTAGAGGTCGTTGG
>JAPPND010000065.1 GCA_028818795.1 Gammaproteobacteria bacterium
TACCCGGACGGTTTCTCACAACAGGCTATGCCGCATGCTTCCTTTGGCCGCTGTTGGCCGGGATGGTGTTCCTGGCCTTCGACCGGGACCATCGAGACCGCGCGGCGCGAATCATCGACGTACTGAATGTGCGCCCCGTGTCGAACCTCGCCATCGCGACCGGGCGACTGGTTGCGCTGGTCGCGGCGGGTTGGCTGGCCGCAGCCACATTCGCGGCGGTGCTGCAGATCGGTGGGCTCGCCGGCGATCACCTGACCCGCGATGGGAACTGGGATGGTTGGCTAGGCCCCGTCGAACCCTGGTCGCTTGCCGGGTTCCTCTTCGCGGACGCCCCAGCGGCACTCGCACTATGGTGCGCCCTCGTGATGTTCCTGACCGCGGTAGTTCGGAACCGGGTCGTGGTCGTGGTGACTGCCCTCGCACTCTTGGGACTCTATGCCTGGTTGCTGCTCCAAGTCCCGTTGCGGCTGCTGCCCACCGTCTCCATGCTGTCCGGACTCGGCGGATTCGCATCAGACATGCTGCCGCGTTTCCTAACGACGGCGTCTGGCGTTCAACACGCCATGGAGTTCCTGGCGGCAGGCGGTCTGGCGGCGCTTGCGGCCGCGTGCATGGAACGGGTCGACGGCTGGCGGAAACGGCCCGTGCTGGTCTGCGGTGCCGGCTTGGTTCTCGCCGCCGGTTCGGGTCTCGCGGTTTTGGCCAAGCCAGCGTTCGACGAAGGAAGTCAACGTGCCGCCTGGCTGGATGCGCACGTGCTGAACCGCGAAGCGCCTCGCGCGGACGTGACACGGGTGACGGCGAAGGTTGCCATCGAACCCGCGAAGACCCTCGACATCGGCGTGACTCTCGACATGCGGCTGCCCGACGACGACACCGGGAACGATCTGGTGTTCTGCCTCAACCCGGGGTTGCGCGTCGTGGACTTGCACGTCGATGGAAGGCGCATCCCGTACCGGTCGGAAAGCGGACTGCTCTTCCTGGCGGCGGCAGAGTTCGCGAACCGCGAGACGACGCTTCGATTGACGGCAACGGGAGTGCCGGATGCGCGTTTCGCCTATCTCGACAGTGGCGTGGATCCGCAGGCCATGGGCATCGCCGACGGGTACCTTCGAAACCTGGGCGCCGAGCCGATGATCTTCTCCGAGGACTACGCCGTGTTGCTTCCCGGCTTGCGGTGGCTCCCAGCGTCTGGCGTCAATCTGACGGACCACCGACCCGACTTCTTCGAATTCGATGCAGAGGTGACGGTGCCATCCGATTGGCACGCGGTCGCGCCGGGGCGGCGGACGCCGCTGGGTGCAACGGAGAACTCTCGGCGATTTCGGTTTCGCAGCGCTTCCCCCGTTGCGGACGTGGGCGTTGTAGCCGGTCGATTCGAAAGGCGGGTCGCTTCGAGGTCCGGAATCGAGTTCGAACTGCTGGTGCATCCGTCCCACGGCCGCAGTGCCGACTACTTTGGCACCGCTCGGGAGCCCGCGCTTCGCTCGATCGAGATGCAGTTGGAGAAAGCGAAGCGGGTGGGTCTGCCCTACCCTTACGAGCGCTTCAGCGTGGTAGAGGTACCCGGAACCCTGCGCGGTTTCGGCGGCGGCTCGCACATGGACACGGTCTTGGCGTTGCCGGGCATCGCTCTGCTGCGGGAATACGGGCTGCCCACCGTCCGCAAACTGATGCCGGCCCTTGGCGCGTATCCCACGATGCTCTTCTACACCATGAACGATTTCAGCGGCGGCGACCCCCACATCGCGTTGTGGCGCAGCATGGTGCGGTTTCGTGCCGCCGCCACGGGGGACGGTGCAGCGGCGCTCGATCTGCTGACGGAGCGTTTGACGCAGGGCGTCCTCTTCGGCTATCAGCCCAGCTTCTTTTCGGCCCACCGTTTCGATGCCTCTGGCAGCGAGGGCCCGGTGGTCGAGGCGTTCGACCGCTTGATGGGTCGCGGGGAGGCGGTCGACGCCGAGTTGGAGCGCTCGGCCGCGCATGTCGCCGCATCGTCGGCGTTCGTCGATTCCGTGCTTGTCGACCTGCCCTTCTTCACCGATCCGAGGATGGCGTTCGAGATGTTGAATTTCAAAGGTGGGTTGTTGGCCCAGACACTACGACATGGTTGGTCGGCCGATGCTACGGCGGCTTTGCTCCGTGAACTGCTGCGACGCCATGGTGGCGGCACGTACACGCTGGACGAACTCAAGGCCGTTGCCGAGTCCGCCGGTGCGCCGCTCGGATCGGTGGTGGGCGACTGGTGGGCACAGTCCGCTCTTCCGGCATTCACGGTCTCGCCGCTCGAAGCGTACCGCCTGAAGGACGGCCCGGGCGGGCCGCGCTATCAACTCCGGGTGCACGTGTGCAACGACGAAGCAGTTCCGGGATTGGTGCGTATGCACTGCCGGGGCGACGCGAGGGCGTCGTTCGCCCTCGGACGACCCGTCCCGGTCGCGCCCGGGATGTGCGTGGAACTCGGCGAGGTGATCGGCTTTCGCCCGACGGCGGCAGGCATCGATCCCTACCTATCCCGCAACGGCTCCATGATCCGGCTGGTCGTCCCCAACATCGATGCCGAGCAGATGATCGGCACCGAGCCTTTGATCGGTCCGCAGGAGAGCGCATGGCGTCCCCCGGAAAGCGAGGGCGTCCTGGTCGACGACCTCGATGCAGGATTTTCTCAGGACGAGGGGCAAGGTTCCGTGTCCGATCTGCGGATATGGCGCCGCAAGCCAACCTGGATCCGCGCCGAAACACCTAGAAGCTGGGGGAAGTACGTGCGCTCCGCAGTGTGGTCGGAACCCGGCCAGGGCAGCCGCAGCGCCACTTTCCGCGCAGAACTACCGACCCCGGGCCGGTGGCGGCTGGAATACCACCTGCCCGGTCCACACATCGACATCCTGGGCGGCAGCGTCGGCATGAGCGTGAGGCACGTGACGGGGCGGCGTGAGCTCGGACTCTACGAAATGATGCTCGTTGAACGGACCGACGAGGGCGAGAAGCGGACACCAATCGAGTTCGACGGCAGCATCGCCGAGGAAGGCTGGAACCGCGTTGGCGACTTCGACCTGACTTCCTCCAACGTGTCTCTGGTCGTGACGGATCGCACAGACGGAGAGGTGGTCGTTGCCGATGCCATCCGCTGGCGAACGCTTGAGGATCGATAGGGCCAAGTCCGCCGTCTCGACGAGTTCCCCAAAAATCGCGCTGTAGTGCGGCGGCATCCGTCGCCATGCTCGTTGCGAGCCCCGCACCCATCGGCTACGGTGCCGGTTGGCCGGAATGTAAGCGAGCCATGGGCAAGAACATCAAGGAGGCGGTGCGGGAAGTCTGCCTCGGGCTTCCCGAGGCCGAGGAACGTGCCGGCCACGGCATGCCGGACTACCGGGTAGCCGGCAAGGTATTCGCAATGCTTGCGATAAACCATCACGGCGATGGACGGATCGCGTTGTGGGTCCATGCGCCGCCGGGTGCCCAGCACCTGCATGTCGAAGGCGAACCCGCCTACTACTTCGTACCGCCCTACGTGGGGCCGAGGGGCTGGCTCGGCGTGCATCTCGACCAGGGCAACGACTGGTACGCCATCGCGGCGCGCGTTCGGGAAGCCTACGTGAACGTCGCCCCCGGACATCTGATCGAACAACTGGGCGAACCCATCGACATCGAGCCGCCGACGGAAACGGTGGATCCGGAGGAATTCGATCCGCTGACGGCACCCCACGCCCGGGAGAAACTCGACGATCTCCGCGGCTTCGTCGCCGCGCTACCCGAGACCTCCGAAGGCAGGCAATTCGGGACACCGGCGTTCAAGGCCGGCAAGAAGACGTTCCTCACCGTGTTTCGACATGGGGGGCGGATGCGCCTGGAGTTCTGGGTCGGGCCAGAGCTTCAGGCCACGCTCACCGACGATCCGCGTTTCGTCATCCCCCGCTACATCGGACACCGGGGTTGGATCGACCTCGACGTGGAAGACGCCATCGACTGGGACGAAGTGCATGAACTCGCCCTTGGGAGCTATCGCCACTTCGCCTTGAAGCGCATGTTGAAGGCTCTCGAGGAACCGTAGGGGACGGGCCGAGGAGTCCGCGCCGCAGCGGCATCAAGTGCCGGCAACCCCAATGCGGGCGACGACAAGCGTCGCCCCTACGGGCCGATCATCGGATCTGCGATCCCAAACCGGCGAGCCCTCGCGGACTATCCCAATCAAGAACATAGCCGTCACAAAAGTGTCACATTTGGGTTGGCGGGGTGGCTGGGGAGTCCATCAGAGACGTGTTTCGGGCATCTGGAGGCCCTCGCATGGGCGCTGATGGTCGCGAACCGGCCAAGGGATCGTTGCCGCTGGCCCCGGTGCGAAGTAGAGTCATTGTCGAGGCTCATCACCGGTAGAACGCATGGGACACAAACTCAACGTTAACGGAGACGCCGTCGACATCGACGTCTCCGGCGACACGCCACTCCTGTGGGTGTTGCGGGATCATCTCGGACTGACTGGCACGAAGTACGGCTGCGGCGGCGGCTACTGCGGGGCCTGCACCGTGCATGTGGACGGCGCGGCGACTCGATCCTGTCAACTGCCAGTGTCCACGCTGCCAGGCAAAGCAATCCGGACGATCGAAACCTTGGAAGATCGCCATCCGGCACTCGTCAAGACCTGGATCGACAACAACGTCGCCCAGTGCGGCTACTGCCAGTCCGGCCAGCTCATGTCGGCCTCCGCCCTGCTCGACGGCAATCCGAAGCCAACCGACGCCGACATCGATGCCGCCATGACCGGCAACATCTGCCGTTGCGGAACGTACGTCCGAATCCGCGCCGCCATCCGCCAGGCGGCTGGCCAAACCGCTGCCGGAGGAGCTGGATGATGGACACGATCACCAATTTCTCACCCCTCTCCTCCCTCTCCCCCGAGTGCTCCCGCCGCCGGTTCCTGGGCGTGTCCGGCGTGCTCGTGCTGGGCGCATCCCTACCGGTGCAACGCGCCCTAGGGCAGACGGCCGCCCCCACGACCTTCGCTCCCAATCTGTGGCTTGCCATCGACGGCGACGGCACGGTGCGCGCGACGGTCCACCGGTCGGAAATGGGACAGGGCATTCGCACCGCGCTGACGCAGGTGATCGCCGACGAGTTGGATGCCGACTGGTCCCGCGTCGAGGTCGTCCAGGCCCAGGGCGACGTCAAGTACGGGGATCAGAACACCGACGGCTCGAGGAGCATCACGCAGAACTACGATCGGCTGCGCGCCGCCGGTGCCACCGCCCGGCTCATGCTGCGCCAAGCCGCGGCCAAGCACTGGGGCGTTGCAGTGGACACGGTGAGGGCGGGCAACCACGAGGTCGTGCACGCCGCGAGCGGTCGCCGTCTCGGCTACGGCGAACTCGCATCGCAAGCGGCAATGCTGCCGGTTCCCGAGAATGCGCCCTTGAAAAAGGAAACGGAGCACCGCTACATCGGCAAGCCCGTGACCCACGTCGACGCGGGCGACATCGCGCGCGGCAAGGGGACGTTCGGCGCCGATTTCTCCTTGCCGAACATGGCCACCGCGGTCGTGGTCCGCTGTCCCTGGCTCGGCGGCGGCGTCAAGTCCATTGCCAACAAGCCCACGGACGAACCCGGGCTTGTTGCGATCGAGACCCTGGATGCGGCACCGAGTGCCGGCCCGGTTTTCGCACCCTTGGGCGGGGTCGGCGTCGTCGCGGAAGACACGTGGACGGCGATGCGCGTTGCCCAGGGTCTCAACATCGAGTGGACCGGGAGTCCGAACCAGACCTTCGACAGCAACGAGCTACGCCACGCCCTGCGCGATGCCGTGGCGAAACCCGGCACGCCGGTGCCGGGCTCGGAGAAGGGCGACGTGGACGCGGTGTTCGCCGCCGGCGGCACCGAACTGTCGGCAACCTACGAAACACCGTTCCTCTCGCACGCCCCCATGGAGCCACCGGTTGCCGTGGCCGACGTGACCGAGGAACGTTGCGTCGTGCATGCGCCGTTGCAGGATCCGCAGTCGGCGCGACCCATGATCGCCGCGCAGGCCGGTTTGACGCCCGACAAGGTGGAGGTGACGCCGACATTGCTCGGCGGCGCGTTCGGGCGCAAGTCGAAACCGGACTTCGCGCTGGAAGCGGTCGAACTGTCCAAGCGCGTCAAGCGCCCGGTGCGCGTGCAGTGGCTGCGCGAGGACGACATCCGTCACGACTACCTGCACGCGTCGAGCGCGCAGCATCACCGCGCGGTGATCGACGACGAGGGCAAGCCCACGGCTTGGCTGCAACGCTCCGCGTTCCCGTCGATCACGACCGTATTTGCGGCCCAAGCCGTGCAACCGGCCCCCTGGGAGCTGGAAATGGGCTTCTCCAATCTCCCCTACACGGTCGCGAACCAACGCATGGAGTCCGCCGGCATCCGTCCCGGTGCCCGGGTCGGCTGGCTGCGTTCGGTGTGCAACATCTTCCACGCGTTCTCCGCGAACGTGTTCGCGGACGAGATGGCGTCCGCCGTCGGGCGGGATCCCATCGAGCATCGCCTGTCCCTGATTCCGGCAAGCGGCAAGCTGAAGCAACCGGGCCAGCCCGCCCCGCCGGGCCACGAGCTTGACTTCGCCCGGTTGCGACACGTCATCGAACGAGTTCGCAAACTGTCCGACTGGGATAGTCCCCGACCGGAGGGTGTGGGGCTCGGATTCGCGGTGCATCACAGTTTCCGCTCGTACGTGGCAACCGTGCTGGAAGCAAGCATGGCGAACGGTCGGCCACGCGTATCGAACGCCTACGTGGTCCTGGACTGCGGAACGTACGTCAACCCCGATACATGCGTCGCGCAGATGGAGGGTGCGGTAGTGTTCGGCCTGTCGCTATCGCTCTACGGCGACATCGCGCTGAAGGAAGGCGCGGTGGTGCAGAGCAACTTCCACGACTACCCCATGCTGCGCATCGCCGAGGCACCGGCTACCAAGGTCGAACTCGTTCCCGCCCAGGGTCGTCTTCCGGCCGGCGTCGGCGAGCCCGGCGTACCGCCTGTGGCACCGGCGTTGTCCAACGCGTTGTTTGCCGCGACAGGAACGCGGCATCGCACGTTGCCCATACGCGCCTGATCCGGCACGGGGAGACCGGCACCCCGGTGTCCATGCGCACCACCCGAGCGGCGTGCTTCGCCCTCGCAATCCTGTTCGCAGGTTGCGAGGAGCCCGCGCCCCGGTTCGAGGCGCCGCTGGCGTCCGGTGTCGTCACGCTCCCGATGCTGGATACGCAGCGGTTCGACGCCATGATGTCGCCTTCGGGGCTCATCGCCGCGTTCCAGGGCAGCGGTTCGGCCGTAGCCGTCGATGCGCCGGAAGTACGCAACTCGCTCGTGATCGCGCACCTGATGCGCGCCGAGTTCGAGCCGGTGATCCTCGGTGCCAATAGCATCGCGATGGACGCACTGATCGACGGCGGTCATACGCTGATCGTGGGTAGCGGTTTCGTATCCGTCTTCGACCCCGTCTCACCCCTCGGCCTTCTCCAACTGGACGGCAAGGTGCAGAGCGAACTCACGCCCCACGGCTACACGCGTATTCTCGGCGTAGGCGACGGGGAACTCCGCATCATCGGGCGCCGGGACTACCACCCGGGACTGTTCGAATCGGCCATCCAAGTCGGTCCAGGCGTCGTCGAGCAGGGCAAACTCGACATCCGGCCGCAGGAGCGCGAGTTGCCGCCCTACATCCGCGCCTTCGTCGCCACCTGCGACGACCGCTGGCTCGCCGGGATCGCACAGGCGCCGATGCACCTCTACGATGTCGGCGAATCGCTCGTGGCCTACTTCGCAAGCAATTCCCTCGCCTGTGACGAGGTCGTCAACCTGTCCGGAGACCGCGAGGCATTGTTGGCGCTCATCAGCGACGACCGGCGGAGCATCGCCTACTTCGGCAATCCCACGCTCCCGAAAGCGTCCGTTGTCGCGTTTCGAGCACACGCGCGCTAAGCCCACCTGAGAAGGAGCCAACACATGGAGACCGGCGTCTGCGTCGCCTCCCACATCAACGACGTCGACTACGTGGTGCGCGCCGAGGAGCTTGGCTACTCCCACGCCTGGCTGGCGGACAGCCAGATGCTGTGGTCCGACTGCTACGCCGCGCTGGCTCTCGCAGCGACGCGAACAAGCCGCATCAACCTCGGCACCGGGGTCGCCATCACCGGCACGCGCCCGGCACCCAACAACGCTTCCGGCATCGCCACGGTCAATGCGCTGGCCCCGGGCCGCACCTTCTTCGGCGTCGGTTCCGGCAACACGGCCATGCGCGTGATGGGTCTCCCGCCGCAGCGGATCGCCGAGTTCGACCGCTATCTGGCCACCGTGGCCCCACTGCTGCGCGGCGAGGAGGCCATCTACCACCACGGCGACAAGGCGCTCCCCATCCGTCATGTCATGCCCGACGACGGCTTCGTGAACTTCAAGGAGCCAATCCCGATGTACGTGTCGGGGTTCGGCCCGAAGTCCCTGGGCCTCGCCGGCAAGCATGGCGACGGTGCGGTGCTCGCGCTACCCGCCAATCCCGCAGTCATGGCAAACATCTGGCGGATGATCGAAACCGGCGCCGCCGAGGCGGGTCGTGCCATCGACCGCGACGCCTACTACACCACGGCACTCACCACGATGGTCGTGCTCGACCCGGGCGAGGCGGTCGATTCGCCGCGCGTGAAATCCGAGTGCGGTGCCATGGCCATGGCCGCCGTGCACTTCGCCTACGACCAGTTCCGCAACTTCGGGCGCCGTCCGTCCGGCTACCTGCTCGGCATCTGGGACGACTACCGGGCCATGATCGAGTCCTACCCCGCCGAACGCCGCCATCAGCGCATCCACGGTGGCCACAACTGTTGGGTCCTGCCAGAGGAGGAGAGATTCCTGACCCCGGAGATTCTCCGGTCGACGGCGATGATCGGCGAGCGCGACGTGCTCATCGAGCGCTTGTCGGTGCTCGCCGACGCGGGCTTGGACCAGATCATGATCCTGCCCAACTTCGATACCCGGTTCGACGTTCTCGAACGGGTTGCGAAAGACATCATCCCCAACGTGTAAGCGAGCCAACCATGCTGACCGGAAGCTGCCTGTGCGGCGACATCGCCTTCGAGATCGACGGCCCCCTCGATCTCATCGCCCACTGCCACTGCTCCATGTGCCGCAAGTTCCACGGCTCGGCGTTCGCCACCTACGCGGGTGCCGAACCGGATCACTTCCATTGGCGCCAAGGGGAGAACAAGGTCGTCCATTACCGTTCATCCGCGAACGGCTGGCGCAACTTCTGCCCGCGCTGCGGCTCTGCCGTTCCCGCTTGTCCCGAGGGCGGCCCGTTCGCGGCCATACCGCTCGGAAACGTCGCCGAGGACCCGGGCAAACGGCCAAGCTCGCATTGGTTCGTGGGTTCGAAAGCCCCCTGGCACGATATCCCGGACGACGTTCCGCGACATGACACCTACCCGAGCGAATTCGGGACCGATGCCGTCGCGACCGACCGTCCCCAGCGCACCGCCACGACGCCCCGCGCCACAGGCGGGAGTTGCCTGTGCGGTGCGGTGACCTTCGAGTTCGACGGCCAGCCCGAGCGCATGGTCAACTGCCACTGCTCCCGCTGCCGCCGAGCCATGAGCGCCGCCTACGCGACCATGACGATGGTGCCGGTCGATGCCTTCCGCTGGCTAGCCGGGGAAGACCACCTCGTCAACTACAAGATGCCGGAGGCCAAGGTGAAAGGCACCGCCTTCTGCCGAACCTGCGGGTCACAAATGCCCCGCCGGCGGACCGAGGAACAGATGCAGATTCCCGCCGGCTGCTTGGATGACGACCCCGGCATGCGGCCGGCGGCCAACATTTTCACGGCATCGAAAGCGTCCTGGTCGGTCGTCGACGAGCGCTTGCCTGGGTTTCCGGGACCGCCTCCTTAGAGGCGACCGCCTCGCTGACTCCCCGGCGCATCACCTACAGTAAGCCGAGGCCCGGGCCTACAGACTTTGCAGAGATCGCTGCCCACAACTTCATCCTTCTGCCATTACGCCAGTATCCGCATGTGCCACATGATTCGTCGCCCGATAGCACGATCAGAGCATTTGGCTCGTGGCCCGCAATCCCGCTGCGAACATCCTGCAACCAGCCGGCGCAATCGTCACCGGTTGGGGCACTCGCCGCGCGTGTGCTAAGTTCGCGCCGCTCAAGGAGGATGCCAATGGCCGAACCCGCGCTCGCGTACCTGCCCGATCCGGCGCCGTGTGCCGCGCTCGACGCGATACTCGCCGAGGACGAGCACACCCTGCCGGAAACGGACGGTCTTCCGTTGGCTGACGGCCGCATCCAGCAGGGGCCGCTCACCTATTCACGGGACGCGCTGCGCTTCCACCTGCGGCATCGGAACGACCACGTCGCCGTAGAAGGCGACATGTTCATCTACTATGTCGGCCGGGACGACAACGGCGGACCCACCCTGGCGTCCGTATCTCCGGACATATTCGTCGTCTACGGCGTTCCCGACCGGCCCGATCGAAACTCCTACGTGCTGTGGAACGAACCAGACGCCGACATCCGATTCGTGCTCGAGATTGCCTCGCCGAGCACACGTCGACGAGACCACACCGTGAAACGCGAGGTATACGCGTCGCTAGGCGTTGCCGAGTATTTCCTCTACGACCCGCCGACACGCAGAAGAGATGCACGGATTCTCGGTCTCCGTCTCCGCGCCGGCGAATACGAGGACATGCCTTACGAAGAACTGCCCAACGGGAGCTCGGGCGTAAGAAGCGACTCAACCGGTCTGGTCGCCTACGTCGACGTCGAGGGGGAGCTGAAGTGGTTCGACCCCGCGTCGGGTCAGGATCTGCGGAGCTACGACGAGGTCCAACACCAAGTCAAAGAGGTGGAGATCGAGCTCGATGCCGCCAAAGCACAGATTGCCGACCTCGAAGCCCAAATCCAAAGGCTGAGTGGCGAGGTTTAACCTGCTCAAGCCCAGGGCGAACCCCATCGTAGGCGTACACGATCGGCATGACCAAGCCACCAACGTACGACGTCGTGATCATCGGCGGTGGCCACAACGGCCTGATCTGCGGCGCCTACCTGGCCCGGGCCGGCCTCAGGGTGGTCGTCGTCGAACAACACGACGTCGTCGGTGGCGCCGCCGTCACGCAGGAGTTCCATCCGGGGTTCCGGGCATCCACGTTCTCGTACCTGATGAGCCTTCTGCACCCGAAGATCATCGCGGATCTGGAACTGCGGCAACACGGCCTCGAGGTGCTGCCTTGCTCCGACATGTTCTCCCCCCTCGACGGGGACGACTACATCGTCTATTCCGACGACGTCGAACGCACCCGGGCGTCCTTCGGGAGATTCAGCCCGCGGGACGCCGCCGTCTATCCCGAATTCAACCGGTACCTTTACGAAGCCGCCGACGTCGTCCGTAGCCTGTTGTTCGAAACGCCCCCGGATCCGAGCAAGCGGGACTGGAAGACGTTCAAGCGGATCGGATCCCTGCTCTGGAAGCATCGCGAGATCGGCGGACGGTTCTTCCAGGTCTACGACATCCTGACGATGAGCGCGGACGACTACCTGAAGCGTTGGTTCGAGGACTCGCGGATACGCGCCGTGCTCGCCTACTACGCGTCTATCGGCACCTTCGCCGGGCCGAAGACGCCCGGGTCCGCCTACGTGATCATGCATCACATCATGGGCGAGCACGAAGGCGCCGGGGGCTGGGGCTTCATCCGTGGCGGCATGGGCAAGATCACCGAGGCGATCGCCGACCACGGACGGGCCAATGGGCTCGAAATAGTCACCGGTGCCTGGGTCGACCAGGTGAAGGTCGCCAACGGCCGGGTCACGGGGATCGCCACCCGGGACGGTCGCGAGTTCGACGCCGATGTCGTCGTCTCGAACGCCAGTGCCAAGGCGCTCTATCTCGACATGATCGGTGCCGAGCATCTTCCGGACGATTTGCTCCGGGACATCCGGAACATGCGCACGTTCTCCACCGCGTTCAAGATCAACATCGCCTGCGACCGGCCCCCGCAATACAAGGGTCTGCAGAAGGCAATCGACGAAGGCGCCCTCGGCGACTTCCAATATCCGACCTACGTGCATTGCGCGCCCGACATCGACTACCTCGAAAAGGCCTACGACGACGCAAAACATGGCTGGTACTCCGAGCGGCCGTTCATGACACCCGTGGTGCCGACCATCGTGGACGACTCGCTGGCACCAGCCGGCAAGCACGTCGTGAACCTGTTCGGCGGTCACGCGCCGCACGAGCTGAGAGATGGCAGTTGGGCGGACGAAAAGGAGAACTTCACGAACACCGTGTTCGACACGCTCGACGGATTCGCACCCGGCTTCACCGACGACATCATCGCAACCGAGGTGCTGCTGGCCCCCGACATCGAAGCCCGGGTCAATCTCCCCCAAGGCCACATCTTCCACGGCGAATTGGCGTTGGATCAGCTCTTCTTCAAACGCCCCGCACCCCATTACGCGGATTACCGGGGACCCTTGAAGGGCCTCTACATGTGCGGATCGAGTTGCCACCCCGGGGGCGGCGTTTCCGGCATCCCCGGCCACAACGCCGCGAGGGAGATCTTGCGGGATGTCGGCAAACGGCGGCGCGCCCCATGAGTGCATGCCCATGCATCCGAAGCGGGTCCTAGTCGTCGGTGGCGGGTCGGCCGGCTGGACTGCGGCCGCCTACCTGAACGCCACGCTCAACGACGCGGGCAATCGGTTCGCGGAGGTGAGTGTCGTTGAGTCCCCGGACATCCCCCGAATCGGCGTCGGCGAGGCGACGATTCCCAACATCCGGGGAACCCTCGCCGCCATCGGCATCGACGAGACCGACTTTCTGAAGGCCGTGGATGGCACCTTCAAGCAGTCCATCCGGTTCGTCAATTGGCTGGACAACCGCCGACGGTTCTACCACCACCCGTTCAGCCGCTACAGTTCCGGGCGGACCGACGCCGGACGTCGTTGGCTGATGAGCGATCGATCCGTCCCGTTCATCAATACCGTCTCCGCACAGCCGATCTTCTGCGAAATGGGTTTGGCAGCCAAGACTCTCGCCAACCAGGACGCCGGATTGTCCCTGGACTACGCCTTCCACATGGACGCGCAGAAGTTCGCCCACCAGTTGACCGCATTCTCGACGGCCAGGGGCGTCCACCACCACCTGGATCGTGTCGTCGATGCCGACATGCACGCGAACGGCCACATCGCCGCCGTCAGGACGCAGTCCGGCAAGCGACTCGAGGCCGACCTTTTCGTGGATTCCACGGGATTCTCCGCGCAACTGATCGGGAAGCGACTCGGCGTGGGCTACACCGACTGCTCCCAATGGCTGCTCTGCGACCGAGCCGTCACGATGAACGTGCCGTACGACCACCACTATCCCGGCCATGTTCGGCCATACACGACAGCCACGGCGTTGTCGGCCGGCTGGGTTTGGGAAATCCCGTTGCAGACCCGCCGGTCTCTCGGCTACGTCTACTCCAGCGATTTCATCGGCGACGACGCGGCGGAAAGGGAACTCAGAACCTTCGAGGGCGACCACTGCGAACCACTGCCCACGCGCATTGTCCGGTTCCAAGTCGGTCGGCGCGAGGCGCAATGGGCCGCGAACTGCGTGGCAGTCGGACTCGCCGGCGGATTCATCGAGCCGCTGGAGTCGACGGGACTGTACCTGAGCCAAATCGCCAGTTCCGTGCTGGCCGAGCACTTTCCCTACGGCGACGACCTGGCGCCGCTGGCGTTCCGGTTCAACCGGATACTCGCGAACCGGTTCTACGAGATTCTCGATTTCATCAACATGCACTACTGCATGACGAGACGCCGCGACACGGCATTCTGGCGGGAGGTCGCCCGACCCGAGCGGATCAACGACCGCTTGAGGGCCAAGCTCGAGTACTGGCGCATCAAGCCGCCATCGATCTCGGACTTCGAAGACCAGTTCTTCCCCGGCCATTCCGACGCGAACTTGGAGTCCGGCGCAACGAACGGCGACAACCGGTATCCCATCGACACGGGCCGCCTGTGGAACCACTACAGCTACGAAACCGTGCTCTACGGCATGGACTTCCTGCGCGACGAGTGCGCTGGGTGGTTCGGCGACGCGCGGCCACGACCGGCGGTTCTGCAGAAGGTATTGGACGCGATCAAGACGGGTCCCGATACGCTGCCCCGGCACGAACTCTGGCTGCAACGGGTTGTGGGCATGGAGGAATACCGACGCAAGGGACCACCGGTCACCGAACGAGCCCCTCATGAGCTTTAGGGAGGCGCTGCGCTCGAAGGACTTCGTTGTCACCGCACACGTGAACCTCTCGCGTGCGCCGGATTCCGACACGCTGTTGCGGCAAGGCGATGTCCTGCGGGAACTCGTCGACGCCGTTCAGGTCACCGACAATCCCGGTGCCGAGGTGCACATGTCGGCGGTCGCGGCGGCAGCCCTGCTGGCACGCCATGGAGTCGACCCCGTGCTGCACATGACCTGCCGCGACCGAAACCGCATCGCCTTGCAGAGCGACCTGATCGGCGCCGTCGCCCTCGGCATCGGCAACATACTCGTGATGCGGGGAGACCGGATTCCGGAGCGCATGAAGCCGAAGGTGCGCAGCGTATTCGACACCGACGCCAAGGAACTCATGGCGTTCGCGCGCGGACTGAAGGACTCCCCAGACGTGTCGCTGGTTGCCGACCTCCTGATCGGGGCGACGGCCACCGTATTCGACCCCGAACCCGGCTGGGCACCGGTCAACCTCACGGCGAAGTGCGACGCCGGCGCGAACTTCATCCAGACCCAGCTTTGCTTCGACATGGATGTCGTCCGGAGCTACATGTCGCAACTGGTGGCGTCGAAGCTGACCCACCGGACGAGCTTCCTCATGGCATTGACCCCGCTCCCATCCGCCCAGGCCGCGCGCTGGATCAAGGACAACGTCAAGGCCGCACTCGTGCCGCCGCCGGTCATCGCGCGCATCGAGCAGGCACCGGATCCCGAACTCGAGGGCATCGAGATGTGTGCCGAGATGCTCGCCGAGTTGGCGACAATACCCGGCGTTTCGGGAGCGAGCCTGTTGCCGCTTGGCCGCCTCGACGCGATACCCGCCGCGATCGAAGCGTCCGGCGTGCGCTCTCCGGACAGCGCCAGGTAGCGCGAGAATGTCCACTCCCGGTCAACAGGATCAACGGCAACTGTTCGCGCGGGCCCAGCGGTTGCTGCAGGCCGGCGAGGCCGAAGCGGCGCAGACCATCTGCGCCGATGTGCTCGCACGGTATCCCGAGGACGCCAATTTCCTTTGCCTGTCGGCGCAGGCGCTGACCAGACTCGGGCATTTCGACGAAGCTCAGGTCCGGATCGAGGCGGCGCTTGGGATCTTCCCGGAATTCGAACGGGCCCACGAAGCCAAGGGCGACCTGCTCCTGGCGAGGGGTGAACTGTCAGAAGCGGTCGAGGCGTTGCAGGAGGCCCTGAGACTTAACCCCAACCGACAACAGACCCGTCTCAAGCTCGGCCGCCTGTTCCTCCGCATGGGCTACGTGGACAAGGCGCGGCGGCTTCGGGGCGAGTTCCTGAAACGCGGCACCGACAACCCGGACATCGTCAGGGCGACCAACCTGGAGAAAGGAAGAGAAGTTCGCCGACGCGGAGCAGGTGTACCGGCAGACTCTAACGCGCCATCCCGACAACGTCACGGCGATGCGCTTGTGGGCCCGGCTCGGCATCCGGCAAAAGCGCTATGAGGACGCCGAGATTCTGCTCGCCCGGGCAGTCGAGGTCGCCCCCGACTTCAATCAGGCCTGGGCGGACCTCGTTGCCGTGCTGTACGAGCAGCAGAAACTCGACGAAGCGGCCGAGAGCGCAAGACGCCTCATCAAGTTGGATCCGCGCATTCCCAACGGCTACCTGCTGTTGGCGTCCGCCTATGCATCGGCAGGACATCATGACGAAGCGCTCAGTGCCTTCGACGATGCCCTCGCCATCGCGCCGAAACACGTCGGCGCGTTGTGCGGAAAGGGCAACGTCTGTCGCACCGTCGGAGACCAGGTCGGAGCCATCGCCGCGTTCCGAAGCAGTATCGAGGCGAACCCGCTGCACGCAGAGGCGTACTGGAACCTCGCGAATCTGAAGACGTTCCTGTTTGCGGACGACGAACTGGATCAAATGCTCGGCCTGATCGGCGACGGGCGGATCCCATCCGAAGGACAGGTCCAGCTGAACAACGCCCTCGGTCTCGGGTTCGAGGCCCGCGGCGACTACAACCGGGCGTTCGAGTACATCGACCGGGGCAACGCCCTGCGGCGCGAGCAGGAGTTCTACGATCGCGTCGAGAACGAAGAGATGGTGGACATGACCATCGACGTCTTGGGCAAGGCGTTTCTCGATGCCAACGCCGAACGTGGCGACCCCGACCCCGCGCCCATATTCATAGTCGGCCTGCCACGATCCGGTTCCACCCTGATCGAGCAGATACTCGCCAGTCACTCGCTGGTCGACGGCACCCACGAGTTGCGCGACCTCGGCATGGTGATCAAGGCCGATCCCCGACTCGGCCGTTTCAATCCCCGCTACCCCAAGAGTCTCGTCGACTTCGACCCCGGGGGACTCCGCCAGCTAGGCGCCGAGTACATTCGCCGGACGCGCCGATATCGCGGCGACCGACCGTTCTTCACCGACAAGAACCCCAACAACTTCGTGCACGTGGGCTTGCTCCACCTGATTCTCCCCAACGCCAAGATCATCGACGCCAGGCGCCACCCGCTGGACAGCTGCCTGGGAAGCTACAAGCAGTTGTTCGCACAGGGGCAGCCGTTCTCCTACGACTTGGTCGAACTCGGCGAGTACTACCTGGAGTACGACCGCCTCATGAACCACTGGAACCAAGTCCTGCCCGGGAACGTACTGGACGTCCACTACGAACAGGTCGTGGCTGACCTAGAAGGTCAAGTGAGACGAATCCTCGACCACTGCGGCTTGCCCTGGGAGGACGCCTGCCTGCGCTTCCACGAGACCGACCGAGCCGTGAAGTCGGCAAGCTCGGAGCAGGTGAGACAACCGATCTATTCCACGTCGGTCAACACGTGGCGCAACTACGAACGGCATCTGGGACCATTGATCGAGGTTCTGAAGCCAATCTTGGCGGAATTGCCGGACTGCGAACGCCCAGGGAGTCTCAGTGGCTCGGGTTGACCGACCCAACCGCTATACAATGTACACCGCCGCCCGATTCGAGACAGCCTATTCAGCGTAGAAACCTGTCTCCGTAGGGGCGATGCTTGTCGTCGCCTGTGCCCGAGTCCGGACGACGCCGTGTATTTGGTGAAACCCAAGTATTAGCAATCGCTCCCTAAAGACCAGCGGGACGCCACAACGGCGTCCCCTACGCCGGTCTGAGACCGCAGTCGCATGGTGGACCAAAGCGTTCTATATTGTTGAACAAGCATCCATTCGGATTTGTAATGGCACGGACCATGTGCCTATAATCGGATCGGGGCTTGGCGACCGATCGCACTGTATCAGCGTCGGCGCTATAACTCATCAAGACCAGAGGGGATTGATTGATGAGCGATAAGAAACAGTTCACGCTACACCCACTCGCCGCCGCCGTCTCCGCCGCCTTGGTCCCGCCAACAACCGCCTTGGCGCAGCAAGCCGACGACGAGGAGGCCAAGGACGGCATCGAGGAAGTCATCGTCACCGCGCGCAAGCGGGACGAGAACATCCAAGACATCCCCGCTAGCGTGCAGGCGATCCGGGAGGACATGCTCGACCAACTCGGTGCGCTCAACACCGAGGACTACGCCCGGATGATCCCGAGCATGACGTGGCTCAACTTCTCCACAGCGGGCAGCAACTACATCACCTTCCGCGGCATCACCACGGGAACGGACAACTTCATTGCCCAGGCCAGCGCATCGGTCTATCTCGACGAAGTCTCGGTCACCCAGACCGGCTCCCAGCCGAATGTCCGCATGATGGATATCAACCGCGTGGAGGCCCTGCAAGGTCCGCAGGGCACGCTCTATGGCGCGGCTGCCCAAGCCGGAACCCTGCGCATCTACACCAACCAGCCGGACCTCTCGGGTACCGAGTCGCACGTCGACACCAGCATCCGCGCCGGCGGCGAGAGCGCAATGAGCCACAGCATCACCGGCGTCCTCAACATGCCGATCGTCGAGGACGTGTTCGCCATCCGCATCGCCGCGCAGACGGCGAAGGACGGCGGCTACATCGACAACGTACTGGGCCATACCCCGGACGGTTGGTACGGCTATTCGGTGAGCAGTTCCGAACGCGCCGACTGGGGAAGATTGGACAACTCCCACGTGGTCGAGGACGACTGGAACTCGGTCGAGTACCTCGCCACCCGAATCCAGGCCCGCTGGCAGGTCAACGACAACTGGGCCGTGACCGCCAGCCACAACTACGCCAAGAACGAAGCACAGGGTGCCAACGACTACAACCCGTTCGTCGGCGACCTTGAAACCATCGCGTTCAACAAGAACTACCGTCAGGACGAATGGGACCTGTTCTCCCTGACCGTTGAAGCCGACCTCGGCTTCGCCCAATTCGTCTCGGCGACGAGTTTCTTCGACCGGCAGTACGACTACTCCTTGGACGGCACGGTCTACTTCAAGTACTACCACGCTTGGGGTTGCGAGGCCCGATCGGACGCGGCGTACTACTACTGGCTGTGGGTCAACCCCAACACGGGTCTCGCGGTGTACTACCCCCAGTACTGCATCATGCCGACGGCGGTGGGTGGCAATCCCTATCAGCAGGGCGACTACCTCGGGGTTCTCGAAGGGCCGTCCTGGAACGACAAGTTCGCCCAGGAACTGCGTATCTCCAGCCAAGGCGAGACGCTCGATTGGCTGCTCGGTTTCTACTACGAGGAAAGCAGCGACAACTGGGACTCGGTGTGGATGAAATCCTCTTCCCACGACTACCAGGATTCGCTCTCCCTCCAGTACATGGAAGACCGCTACGGCCAGTCGTTCCCCAACGCCGAATACGCCTTCCTGTCCACCGACCGGACCAACTGGCAACAGACGGCAGTGTTCGGCGAGGTGATCTGGCACTTGAGCGACGAACTGCATCTGACCGTCGGCGGTCGCTACTTCTCGACGGAGAACGACAAGCAGTACCTCAAGTACCACGCGGGGCACACCGGGTCGGGTGGGCGCCAAGTTGGGGGCGCTCTGCAGCCGATTTCCCAACCGGGCACGGGCGGCTTCGCCGTCGCCCACTCAGAGATCAGCGAATTCGTGCCGAAGTTCACGCTGAGCTACGCCTTTGACGACGACAAGATGATCTACGCGACCTATACCGAGGGGTTCCGGACGGGTGGCACGAACCGCAACAACGGCCGGGCCGACTGGTCGCGCACTTTCTTCCCGCAGACCTTCGAGCCCGATGTCGTCGCCAACAACGAAGTGGGTGTCCGCACCCAGTTCGCGGACGGCACGTTGCAGTTGAACGCCAGCTACTTCTACATGGATTGGCAGGACTTCCAAATCGAGGTGGTCGATCCCAGCGGCCAATCCTGCACCGCGGAGGTGACTGTCATCTGCGGCAATCCGTGGCTGAAGGTCGTCGGCAACGTGGGCGATGCCCATACGTCGGGGTACCTCGTAGAAGCCGAATGGGTTCCCGCTGACGGCTGGGACCTCGGCGCAAACGCCCAGTGGCTGGAGGCGCAGTCCGACGAGGAGATCATCCTGAACGCCCGGCTGAACTCGGCCGGCGAGCCGAGGGAGGTCGTCACCAAGGGTCTCGAACTACCGAACACGCCGGACCTGCAGGTCTCGGCTTGGGGCAGCTACACGTGGTCGACATCGCTCGTGCCGGGTGGGCAGTTCACGCTCTCCGGGAGCTATTCGTACCGCGGCGAATCCCGAAACCGGTTCATCCCGCAGCCCGAGTCCTCCGCGAACCCCTCGTTCACCAACGAGGCGTATCACTGGCTGGGCGCACGGCTTGCGCTCTGGGCCGGCGAAGCCGATTGGCAGGTGGATGTTTTCGTCAACAACCTGACCGACGAACGGGCCGACTACTGGCACGGCACCGGCAACTTCGAGTGGCAGTTCTCCCACTCGACGGACTACGAACACTACCACCGGGTCTGGACCAACCGCCCGCGGGAGTTCGGCATTCGCTTCGCGAAGTGGTGGAGATAGTCAACGAGGGGAGGGTGTGCGGTAAGTCGCGTGACGGAAAACCCCGCTCCGGCGGGGTTTTCTATTCGCTGGGGCGATGCACGCGCCCACCGCAGGCAGGCGACATGAGCCCGTCTCCTTGGCCCCGAAAGAGCGGTCCAACTCGTCGAGGGATACTCGGCGGATTCGTCGCCGCGGGTGCCGTCGGAATCCCGTTCCTCACAAGGACCGCTGCCGCGCAAGCCGGCGGTTCAGGCGACATCAGAATGCAGGCACGGATGTTCTTCGAGCCGCACATCCCGAGCGCGTTGCGGAGGGCCCTGCAATACGCCGGCGAACACGGGTTCGTGGCATCCATGCCCCAGTTGCTGCACGCCCGGACCAACGCCAGCTACGACAACGTCATCTGGAACACCTGGTTCACCGCGAACTCCGAGGAGAACGTCGTGACCACGCCGCGGGGAAAGCACGTAGTCGTCGCGGTTCACGGCGGTGGAATACTGGCGTCGCCGGCGCGGATGGAGCGCAGCCTGCACTCGGATCTCAGCCGCGACAACCCGGAGGGTCTGACGGGTCAGACCGCCATCAAGATCTCCCAACAGGAGGCCCGAGATGTCCTCCAGGGAAAACTCCCAGACGGTTCCGAAATCCCCGTGTACCCGTTCGCCGAATTCAAGCGCGGCGTCGCAAACCTGCCGAGGCGCTACGGCGTAGTTCTCGACTTCGAATTGGCCCGGCAGGCCAAGCGCGGCTACGAGCGTTTCGAGGTCCTGAAGGACGAACCAAACATGATCGTCCGGGCCGGCGGTGTCGAACCGTTGGCGGCGTACCTAGATAAATTCCAGGCCCGCAACAACACCGATTTGATGGGCAACTGGCACCCCTACAACCGAATCGATCCCGATCAACCCCAGGTGCGCATCCCGTTCCTCGCGGGCAACCGGGGCGGCACGGGCAGCGAGGGCAAGGACCAGGGGCTGGGCTGGGGATACGACGCGGAGTACGGCATGGGCGGCGATGCAAGCACCGTCGGGATGGCCCGATACGTTGCCGTCGCGCCGATGGACATCGCGACCAGCCTGCGAGACCTGGATTTCGAGCTTTGATCGGGCCGCCGACGAGACGCCAGATGGACGGGCTCCTCAACCGTCGTCACCTCCTGCAGGCGCTTGCGGCGGCCGGACTGGGTACGGGTCCCCTGCTCCTCTCCCGAACCCTGGCTGACGAAAACGCAGACCCCCTTACGCGCATGGTCGCAGCGATCTTCTTCGACTCCTACGCCACGGCGGCCTTCAAGGGGGCACTGCGCTATGCGGGTGACGACGGCTTCGTGGCGTCCTTGCCGCAGTTGCTGCACGCCCGGGTGAACGCCGGCTACGACAACGTCATCTGGAACACCTGGTTCACCGCCAATTCCGAAGAGAGCGTCGTCACCACGCCGCAAGGGCACCACGTCGTGGTGGTGGTCCATGGCGGCGGCGTCTTCGGGACGCCCGAACGCCTCGAACGAAGCTACCGCGCGAACCTCGATCGTTCGAATACCGATGGCCTGACGGGTCAATACGCCGCGAAGATCAGCTCTCGGGAGGCCCGGGACCTGCTCGATCACGGGAAATTGCCAGATGGCAGCACGATTCCGATGTATGCCTTCGACGAGATCGGCGAAGGCAGTACCCCAGTGCCAATGCGGCACGGGATCGTCCTCGATTACCAACTCGCGAAGAAATCAACGAGCGGATACGAACAGTTCAGGAACCTAAGGCGTGATCCCTTGATGATCGCCCGTGCCGGCGGCCCTGAAGCGGCGGAGGTCTATCTCGACAAGGCGGCCGCACGCCATGACACCCGGCGGATGGGCAGTTTCCATCCCTTCAACCGGATCGACCCCGATCAACCCCAGACCCGGCTTCTCAACCTAGGCGGCAACCAAGGGGGTCTCAACAGCGAGGGCAAGGACCAAGGCCTCGGCTTGGGCTACGACCTGGATTGGGGCATCAGCGGCAACAACGGTCTGGTCGACATGGCGCGGTACGTCGCGGTTGCGCCACGGAATCCGTCGAAGAGCCTGCAATATCTCGACTTCGAGATCTGAGATCGTAGCGCCCCAAAGCCAGGTGCGGCGCTTCGCATTCGCTGTGCGCCGCCTCCGCCTCCGGCCCAGCCACGCCCACCTGCCCATGCAACAAACGCCACGGTCGCAGGCTCCGTTTGGCGTTTGTTCCATGCAAGGGGACGGGCCCAGTCTGCGCCGCAGCAACGGCAATAATAGTGCCGCTGCAAGGCGCGGACGCGCGGGGCGGTGGGGATTGGGGCCAGACGAGGGCGCGCCCTTGCGGGCGCGTTCGAGCGGTCTGGCGGCGTTGTCCCGTCCCGATGACCGGCTACAACTCTGGCGGGCGACCGCAAGGGTCGCCCTAGAGGTCCCCAAGGCCGTTCAGCAACGTCCGCTGGCCTTCGAGAGCCTGCTCGGGCTCGATGTATCACTCACCAGCGCAGACGATCCCGACAAGCCACCGCAGGTCGTGCAGCTCGAGAAGGAAATCGACGATTTCGCGACGTTCATGCTGGCGGTGCAGTTGCCGCCCAACCCGGTCAAACCTCTCGACAACGTCCACGGTTCGTCGGCACGACTCGGCAAGGCCTTCTTCAGCGGTGCCCGTCGCGCCGATGGCATGGGACCGGCCTACGACATACCGAACAACCGAAACGGCACGGCACCCGATGGCCGCAATTGCGAGGGTTGCCATACCCTCGATCCGGCGCGAGGTCTATTCGGCACCGGGGGCGACGCTTCGCACGGGGGCGAAGTCCTGATCCTCAAGGTGCCGCACCTACGCAACCTCTACCAGAAGGTCGGGATGTTCGGTTTGCCCAACCGGGAGTACTTTCTGCCGTCCCCGACCGATGCCCATCAGGGAGACCAGATCCGGGGCTTCGGGTTCCTGCACGACGGTGCCACCGACCAACTGTTCCACTTTCTACAGGGCGCGGTCTTCGACGACGGGAGCACGACATGCGCCGATCTCGGCCTTCCTCGGGGCGGCCGTTTCGGGAGCGTGTTCGGCTGTGACTTCAACGACGGAATGAATATCGGCATTCCGGATAACCGGACTCGACAAGGTCTAGTGGACTATCTGATGGAGTTCGACACGGACCTGGCGCCGGTCGTCGGGCAGCAGGTCACTTTGCACTCAACCAACGCGGCAGCGGCCAACCCGCGCATCGACCTACTGCTGCGGCGGGCCGCCACCCCATTCGAATCGTTCGTCTTGGGGCCCGGTGCGACCGAATGCGATGTCGTGGTCAAGGGCCTGGTGAGCGGCAAAGCGCGGGGCTGGGTCCGACTTCCGGACGGCAGCTTCAAGGACGACCTCGGCGACATCTACACGGATGCCGCAGTCAGGAACCAGGCCACGCGGGAGGGACCCCTGACGTATACCTGTACGCCGCCCGGTTCCGGCGTGCGCATCGGCATCGACCGGGACCGTGACACGGTGCTCGACGGCTTGGACAATTGCCCCGCCGTCTGGAACGTCGACCAGGCCGACAGCACCGGCGATGGCGTCGGGGATGCCTGTTCCCCCTCGTTGGAATCGGGACCAGCCCGGCGTAGCCGATCCAACCCGGCATCCCGCGCGTTGGACCCGAGCCGGAGCCATGGCTTCGTGGATCGGCACGAGGGGCACAGTCATGGATAGCATTCGACTGGCCATGGATCCCAACCGTGCGCTCCCGGCCTCGGCCTACCGGGACCAGGCGTGGCTCCGGGCCGAGAAAGAGACGATCTGGCACGGAGACTGGGTCTTCGTGGCCACGGAGGACGCCCTCCCGGTGCCGGGCGACCAGCTTCCCGTCGTGGTCGGCGACCAGCCCGTGCTGCTGCTGCGCAACCAGGCGGGCGAACTAACCGCTCTGTCGAATCTGTGTGCGCACCGAGGCACGCTGCTGGTGGAGAGCCCGACCAACAGCAAGCGCATACAGTGCCCCTACCACGCTTGGACCTACGACGATACCGGTCGTCTGCTCGCCGTGCCGTTCGCGCCGACTGACACCATCGACAAGGCATCGCATTGTCTGCCCGCGTATCGCGTCGCGTCCTGGCACGGCCTCGTCTTTGCAAGCCTCAATCCCGACGTCGAGCCGCTCGCCGACCGCTTTGCGGCGATCGAGCCGCTCCTTGTCCGACGGGGCATCAACGAACTGCGCCACCAGGCCGTCCTCCAGACAACGGACGTTTGGGCGTGCAACTGGAAGGTCGCCATTCTGAACGCCATGGAGAGCTACCACCTCTTCAAGGTCCACGCCACGACCCTCGAACCGGTCTCGCCGACCAAGGGTGCCTACTACATCACGGGCTCGGCAAGGGCCACCGCCACGGGCGGATCAACCAAAGGGCATGACGACTACCTTCTCGTCAGCCTGCCGCCTGGGTTCGTCGGGGTGCTCACCCGGGGCAGCTTCGTGTGGCTAGCCGTGCATCCCATCGACACGGACCGGTGCACGGTGCGAACGGGCGGCGCGTTTGCTTCGCATCGCCGCGGCGGCGGTCTCGATCGCCTTCGGGATTGGATCGGCAGGACCATGGGTGAGGTCGCCTACGCCGTCCCCGACTTCCTCCCCGAGGACAAGGCGATCTGCGAACGCGTCCAGCGCGGCATCGGCGGCGACTTCGCCCCTGGACAGCTCGTCCCGATGGAGCGGGTTGTCGCCGATTTCGGCCACTACCTAAACTGGCGCCTAAACGAGGTCGAGCCGCCCGCCGTCCACACGGAGCCGATGCCTTGAACGTGATCAGGAACGGTGCGTCACATTTCCCCCGGACGCAGCGGGTGCTGCCATCGAAGCCCTGCGAACCGGTTGAAGTCGGAGTCCGTCGAGACCATCGTGCAACCGTGTTCCACCGCAACCGCCGCATGCTGCGCGTCGGCAACGAGCTTTCCCGTCGCCTTCGCCTCACGGCACAGCGTCTCGAAGATAGACAAGTGATCGGGACCCGGGCCGACGATGCGGGCCGTCGGCCGTTCCACCAGCGACGACACGAAGTCGAAAGCCGTCGGGAGGGCTGCGGGCGGATCGAAGATCCGTGAATTCGTGGCGACCCGGACGAACCCGGACAGCACGAGTACAGACAGCGCAAACGGCTCCGGCCCGGTCGCCAATTGCGTCAGCCAGCGTGCGTATTCACGATGTTCAGCGACGACGTCCTCGAAGTGGGCGTAGATCAGTACATTGACGTCGGGGAGCAGCATCGCAGCCGCTACCTTCTCAGGCCGAACCGCGTCTCGTCATCTTCGGAATCCACGGACCTTGGCCGGTCGAGGTCGACACCCGGGCGGACGCGAACGCCCGGCGTGGTGACCAAGGTGAATGCCGGAGGCTCCGATGGCACACGTTTCTTTAGCGCATCGTCAAGGACTTTGGATATGAACGCGCTCACACTCAGCTTCTGGGCCGCCGCCGCGCGACGCACCTGATTCGATAGATGCTCGCTTAGTGATATCGTCGTCCGCATGATGAAGAGCATAACTTGAGAGCATCAGTGCATCAACGACGTTCCATGCTCCTTTGTCCAGCAGCGCCGCGCCAACGAAGTACACTCAGAACTCCTTCGAGAAGTCGAGGTTCTCCTTCACCAGCTTCTCGTCGCTCCCCAAGGCGTAGTGCTTGGACATGTCGGGCGAATACCGGCTTGCTGGCGGATTCTTGCCCAGCGCCTCGGCCATCGCTCGGATGTGGTGGGGTCCGGCGCCGCAGCAGACGCCCTGGTAGTTCACGCCCAAGGCCCAGGCTTTCTTCGCGAATTCCGCGATCTCGTAGCGGTTGCAGGTGAGGTTGTCCAGGGCCGTGGGAAACGCCAGATCGGGGATGCAGTCGCAACCGGGGTCCGTCAACGCTTGGAAATTCACCGCGTCGGGCGTTGTTCGGTACGGTACGGGCAGCGCCGCCAGCGGACTCTCGACCACCGCCGCGATCTCCTCGAGAACAGGCAACATCGTCCAAGGGCCTCGGATGCAGTTCAATCCGACCACGTCCGCACCGGCATCCCGTAGCCTTTGGCACGCCTCGGGAACGCTGTAGTCATCCCGCAGGCCGTCCCGATGAACGGCTAGCGTGATGACCGCGATCGCGCCGGCCTCCCGAATGACCTCGAGGGCGAGCAGCGCTTCCTCGTAGAACGAGAACGTCTCGCCGATGACGAAGTCGACGTGCGCTTCCATCGCCCAACCCACCTGTTCCTCGAACATGGCGCGGGACTCGCGCTTGCTGGCTTCGTCGTCGGGCAGGAACACGTTGGTGTTGCAGATGTTTCCCGCCACGAGGGCGTCCCCCTCCGCGGCGACCTCCTTGGCGAGCCGCAAGGCGGTTCGGTTCATCTCTTCGAGTTCGTCCTCGCGTCCTACGATCTTCAGCTTGTCCCGATGCGCGTAGTAGGTGAGCGCCTCGATCACGTCCGACCCGGCATACATGAACTCCCGGTGCAACTCCGTCAAGGCGTGCGGATGGTCCAGCACCACCTCCGGCACGTAGGCCCCCGCTTGGACATAGCCGCGCCGTTCCATCTCGAAGACGTAGCCTTCGGCGCAGATCACCGGGCCCTGACCGAGCCGTTCGAGCAGATTCCCCGAGGTCATCGCTATCTCTCCTTCAAATGATGCTGTTTGTATCCCGCGTCCCCATGCGACGCAGCCATTCGGCGGTGCCGATCAGGATGACCGAGCCAAGGAAGATGCAGGAGCCGAGGGCGAGAACCGTCGGCAAGGTCTGCGGAAACCGCACCTGTGTCCACATGAACACCGGCAAGGTGACTTGATTGCCGCCCAGGAACAGGGCGAACAGGAATTCGTCGAAGGACGTCGTGAACGACAACAGGAGCGACGCACCGACCCCGGGCAGGATGAGCGGGAAAGTCACCCGCCAGAAGGTCATCCAGCCGTTCTCGCCGAGATCCTGCGCCGACTCCTCCAGGTTCTTGGCGAGACCCTCCATGCGCGCCCGAATGACCAGCGTAGCGAACGGCAGCGTCGCCACGACATGCGCGATGCCGATGGTCCACAGCGACAACGGGATGCCCACCGCCAGCAGGAGAACCAGGATGCCGACCGCCAGGATGATGCCGGGCATCACCATGGGCAGCATGATGAACCCCAACGCGACCCCCTGCCCAGGCAACCGGTACCGGGTTAGCGCCTTGGCACCGAGCGTCGCCAACGTCGTCGTCACGATCGAAACCGAGATGGCGACCTTCAGGCTGTTGCCGAGCGCTTCCATCAAACCCGGCGTGTCCGGGATTCCCTGGTACCACTTCAGCGTGAACTCCTTGAGCGGCAGCACCATCTGGATGCTGTCGTTGAACGAGAAAACCGGCAGCATCAGCGACGGGATGTAGAGAAACACCAGATAGAAGCCCATGTAGACGTGCAGGGGACCGATCCGTCGGCGTCCACCGGCGTTCGGCTCGCTCTGCACCACGACGGATTCCATTTCGCGGCGGCGCACCGTTCCCATCTGCGCGAGCCAGATGAACGCCAACACGATGAGCGTGATGGTCAGCATCATCATGATCGTCAGCGCCGCACCCAACGGCCAGTTGTACGCCGCGCCGAACTGCGCGGCGATGATCTGTCCGAACATGATCCCCCGAGGACCGCCGACCATCATCGGCGTGATGTAGTCGCCGACCGTCGGTATGAACTGGATCACCGCGGCGACGATGACGCCCGGCATCGACAGCGGAAGCGTGACCCGGAAAAACGTCCTGACCGGACTTTCGCCAAGGTCAGCCGCCGCTTCCAACAGCGAGCGGTCGATTTTCGACAGGGACACGTAGATCGGCAGGATCGCGAACGCCGCCCAGCCGTGAGCGAGGGTCAGGACCACGGCGAACCGGCTGTAGAGCAGGAACTCCAGCGGACCTTCCAGGAACCCCAGTTCCATGAGCGTCGAGTTGATGATGCCGCTGTTGCCCAGCATGATCTTCCACGCCAGCACCCGGAGCAGGTAGCTGGTCCAGAAGGGCAGGCTCAGCAAGATGAGCCAGGTAATCGGGTTCTTGCGGACCTTGAACGCCAGGAAATAGGCGACCGGATACGCCAACGTCACGGTGATCAGGGTCACCGTGGCCGACATGCGAATCGACCGCCACAGAAGCTTGCCGTAGACCCACTTGTCGAAGAACGCCTCGTAGTTCTTGAGCGTGAAGGCCTTGTCGATGTGGACGTAGTCCTGGGAGTAGAAGCTGTAGACGACCAGGGTGAAGATCGGCAGCGCCAACGCGCAGATCATGATGGTGAGGGTCGGCGTCAACTGCCCGTAACCGCGCAGCCAATCGTGGCGCAGGAGCAAACCCCTAGCGGTCACCGCTGGGTACCGGCTTCCCGGCTATCCAACGTCGCATCCCCACCCAACGCCGCGGTGATCGCCCTCGCCGCGGCGACCACGTCCCCGGCAAGATGCTCCATCGCATCTTTCGTCAGCCGGTTCGACGGCCCAGCCACGCTGATCGCGGCCGCGACCTCCCCCAAGCCGTCGGTGATCGATGTGGCGATGCCATTCACCCCAACGTCGTTTTCTTCGAGATCGAGTGCGTATCCTTGAACGCGAAAACCCTCGAGCTGCGCTTCCAGCGCATCGACATCCGTGATCGTGTGGGGCGTCTTCCGGGGCAGGCCGCTTGCGCTGTAGACCGTGCGTCGCATGGGAGGGTCCCACTGGGACATGAACGCCTTGCCGAGCGCGGTGCAGTGATACGGCGAACGCCAACCCGCGTAGGTGGTGGCATGCAATATCCGGGAACCCTGGAAGCTGTCCACGACCACCAGGTCGTAGAGATCGGGCAGGCCCAGGTTCACGGTCTCGTTCGCCTTTCGGCAAAGGTCGGCGAGGATCGGCCGCGCCAGGTGCGAAATGTGCAGCCGTTGCTGAACGAGTCGGCCCAGTTCGAGGTTGCGCAGACCGAGCCGGTATCGGCGCGACTGCTCGTCCTGCTCGATGAAACCCAGTACGACGAGGGTTCCAAGCAGGTTGAATGCGGTGGTCTTGTTGAGCGAGGTCGTCTTGCTGATCTCGCTTAGTCCCACGCCCGTTTCATCGCCTGCGGCGATCACGTCCATGATCGCGCTGGCTCGGGCCAAGGATTGGATTCGAGGCGATTTACGTGCCATTGCAAGACCTGTGGTTCGATAATGTACGACGCTCTGGGACCGTTCGCGACACTGCCACAGTTTGTTGACACCGTGCAAACGGATCACGCAATCTTGCGGTGTTGTCCGCGTTTACGAACCGCGTTCCGAAGCGCCGCCTCGCCTCCCCGCACGCGACGGCGATATACATTGTACAGCGCACCCAAGGACCAGGATCAGACATGCCAGATATACAAATGGAAGCCGAGATCATCTTCGAACCGCACGTCCCCCGGGCGCTGTACCGGGCACTGGAGTACGCCGGGGGAGACGGGTTCGTGGCCTCGATGCCGCAACTGCTTCACGCACGAGCCCACGCGGACTACGACAACATCATCTGGAACACCTGGTTCACGTCCTACTCCGAGGAAAGCGTCGTCACGACACCGGGCGGAAACCGCGTCGTCGTCGTCGCACACGGGGGAGGCATCTTCGCATCGCCCGAGCGTTTCGAACGCGTTTACCGGGCCAGCGTCGACCGGGCGAGCCCCGAAGGATTCACCGGACAGTATGCGGGCAAGATCACCGAGACCGAGGCCCGGGATGTCCAGCGCGGGCTTCTTCCGGACGGCACCGAGATTCCGGTCTATCCCTTTGCCGAGTTCAAACGCGGCGTCCCCGAACTCCCCATGCGCTACGGCGTGATCCTCGACTTCGAGGTGGCGCGGGCGTCCCTGCGCGGCTACGAGGAATTCGAGACCTTGAAGGACGAGCCGAACATGATCGCGCGCGCCGGCGGCGTCGAAGCCAACGCAGCCTACCTCGACAAGTTCCAGGCCCGCCACGACACGAGAGTGATGGGGAACTGGCACCCCTACAACCGGATCGACCCCGATCAACCTCAAACCCGGATCATCTTCCTGGCCGGCAACAAGGGCGGCATCTATTCCCAAGGCGACGATCCGGAGGAATGGGGCTACGACTGCGAATACGGCATTGGCGGCGACGCCTGCATTCACAACATGGCGCGTTACATCGCGGTCGCCCCTCGGGACGTGTCCAGAAGCCTGCGGGACCTGGACTTCGAACTCTAATCGCGAGATGGCGCACGACGATACCGTTGAACTTTTGCGTAGCGGCGCCTTGTCGCGACGCCAGGTGTTGCAAGTGCTGGCTTCGACGGGTGTTGTAGCACTACCCATCGCGACGACCCCCTCGGCAGTCGCCAAACCGGTGGAGAACACGGTTGACCTGTCGCTCCTAGAGTGGAACGGCTACGAAAACCCCTTGTTCCATCCCGAGTACACCGCCAAGTACGGCGGCGAGCCCAAGGTGGCGTTCTTTGCCGAGGAAGAGGACGCCCTGCAGCGCATACGGACTGGCTATCCGGTCGATCTGGTGCACTTCTGTGCCGGCATCACCGCCATGGCCCGGGATGCGGAGGTAATCATCCCCCTGGATACGAACCGCATACCACGCTGGGGCGAGATCATCCCCTCCCTGCTCGAAGTGGAGGGCATCTACGCCCAGGGCAGCTACTGGCTCGCGCCTTGGGACTGGGGTTATTCGACGGTCGCCTACAACCCCGAGACCATCGATGTGGAAAACCCCACCTACGACATCTTCATCGACCCCCGATTCAAGGGGAAAACCGCCCTCCCCTCGTCGATCGGTGTCAATTTCTTCATCGCCGGCGTCATCGGCGGTTGGCAGGATCCGCTCGACCCCACTGAAGCGGAACTCGAGTCCGCGAGCGAGATCTTCACCAAGATGCTGGAGAACGCCCGGTTCGTCTGGCCCGACAGCACGCAGTTGGAACAGGCCTGGGCTGCGGGCGACGTCGGGATTTCCTATGTCTACGGCAGCGCCACCCGCCGCATGAAGCAGGAGGGCATGCCCAACGTGGTCGTCGAACCCCTCATGATGTGGATCTGCGGACTCTCGCTCGCCGCCGACAGATCCGGGTCCCTCGACCAGGCCTACGACTACATCGATGCCATGCTGGACCCGGTGGGCGGCGCAGCCTTGTTCGACATCTACGGCTACGGCCATGCCAACCGCAACACCAACGCGCTGATCGGTGCCGAACGGCTCGCCGGCACGGGTCTCGACGATCCGGTGGGCCTGTTCTCCCGGGGCATATTCATGGCCGCCACACCACCGGGCAAGCGCGCCAAGCTGTTCCAGCTTTGGTTCGAAGCCCAGGCCGGACTCGACTAGGGCGCCCGCCATGACCGAACCGGCAACCGGCTTCTACGACGCCTTGAGCCCCTTCTACCACGACAATATGGGGTGGGATTGGGACTCGGTGATGCGCGACGAGGGGACGCTGCTAAGCGATTTCCTTGATCAACAAATGTCGAACGGCGGCCTCTACGCCATACTCGATTGCGCCTGCGGAATCGGGACCCAAGCGATCGGCCTGGCCCTGCACGGACATCGGGTCCACGGGACCGACCTAAGCCCCGTATCGGTCGACTGCGCTCGGTCCCAGGCCGAACGACTAGGCGTCGACATGACCTTCGAGATCGCCGATTTTCGCCATCTCGGCGAAACGGTGTCGGGTCGTTTCGACGTCGTCATGGCCTGCGACAACTCCATCGCCCACTGCCTGGAAGACGACGACCTCGTCGCGGCCGTGGCCAGCATGAAATCCCGACTACTCTCCGAGGGGCTCCTCGTGCTCAGTGTCCGCGACTACGACGCGCTCGTCGAGGACAGGCCGCAGTTCAACAACGAGCACGTCCAGAACCGACAGGATGGGCGCCGGGTCGTGTTCCAGGTTTGGGATTGGGAGAAAGACGGTAGCGGCTATCTGATGCACCAGTTCCTGCTTCGGGAAACCGATGCCGGCTACGAGACGAACCATTTTCAAACGAAGCTGCGGGCGTTGCGGCGCGATCAACTGACCGTGGCGCTCGAGAGTGCCGAGTACCGAGACATCGGTTGGCACCCGCCCCACGAGACCGGCTACTACCAGCCAATCGTAACCGCCCGCCCCTGATCCATGGAGCCCCACGAACATGCAGCACACCCGAATGGAAGCCGCGATCATCTACGAGTCCCATCTCCCCGATGCACTTCGCCGGGCACTCGTCTACGCCGGTAGCGATGGCTTCGTCGCCTCGCTGCCGCAACTGCTCCACGCACGCTTGGGCGCGTCCTTCGACAACATCATCTGGAACACGTGGTTCACGGCCAATTCCGAGGAATGCGTCGCCCGGACACCCCAGGGGAACTGGGTGCTGGTGGTGGTGCATGGCGGCGGGATCTTCGCCACCCCCGAACGCATCCGGACGCTCTACCACGCCAGCGTCGACCGCAACAGCGAACTGGGCTTCACGGGTCTATTCGCTGGCAGAATCTCCGACAAAGAGAACAGCGACCTCGTCGATGGACGATTGCCGGACGGCCGTCAGATCCCGATCTACGCATTTGGCGACTTCGAGCGGGGGATCGCCGATCTGCCCCGCGAGTACGCCGTCGTTATGGACCTTGGGATGGCGAAGAAGGCTCGCACCGGTTATTCCGCGTTCGACGACCTCAGGGACGACCCGCTGATGATTGCGCGCGCGGGTGGCACCGAGCAAACCGCCGCCTACCTCGACAGGGCACGGACCCGCAACGCCTCGGACACGATGGGCAGCTGGCACTCGTTGAACGAGATCGAGCCCGAACAAACCCAGTCCTGCATCTGCACGATGTACGGCAGCCCGGGCGGGGAACGCGCACGCATCTACGCCCCCGAAGGCATCGACCACCTGCGCGGCGTCCACACGGATTTCGGCATTCGCGGCGACACCGGGATGATCAACATGGGCCGCTACGTCGCCGTCGCCCCTCGGAATGCGGTGACGGGGGTGCGGGATCTGTCCTTCGGCGCGTAGTCCTTGGCACAGCATCCAAAAAGTGGGTCGTGCGCTACCGGGCCGATTTGGGGTACGCGCACCGCATTGACGGACGGCATCGTCAAGGTATGATGCGCAGGCGATCCACCGGATCGCCGGAGTTAGGTCTATGTTGGCACCGACGAACACCATACGTGATGTTAGCCGCGCGCTGCCTGCCCTCGTGTCGGGACCGAAAATCGAGGTTCCGGTTTCGACGGGACTGCTGGACGCACTCGCCAACGAGCTCCGCGAACGGCACGCCAGTCTCCACCCCGTAATCGACCGCGCCGGCCACGCGTTAGCCGAGGCCATGAAGAGGCACGATCCCGAAGAGACCGCTGATCCCCAAGGTGAGGGAGCAGGTGCCTTGGAACAGGCTGAATCCTACTTCAAGGACAGTCGCGCGGAACTTCAACGCCTGCGCAAGGCTTGTGTCGAACTCGGTGCTTCGCCGTCGCACAGGGTATTCACCGCGCTCCGCAATCTGGACGAGTTGTACGTGTCGATCATCGCCATCATGCAGGAAGTGCGATGGTCGGTGCTGATCTTCGACGGGGTCCGGGACCGCGCAGACTCCCCTGCGGGGCGTACGTTCGCCACCTCGTCGGAGTGGATCGCCTCGCTTCATGGCGACGAGTAGTCCGCCGCCACTCCGCGCGATCCTCGAACCGACAGGTACCTTCAGGAGGAACGCCAGACGGCTGCCGCCAAGAATGAGCGATCAACTCGGCTTGGCCGTCAATGAACTGCTCAAGGGAGAACTGTCTCCGGGTCGCAACTTCGAAGAGTTGACCAACATGCCGGGCGTGTACTCGGTACGCTTGAGCGGTAGCTACCGTTTCGTGTTCGGCGTGACCGACGGCGTCGCAGACCCGATTGCTGTCGGACCGCACGATCAAGCCTACGCCGACGCCGTCAGGCGCCATCGAACCCGCAGGCGCTAGGCATCTACCTGCAGCCCGGCAGTACGAGCCGCACCACTCTCCAATAGGAAGCCATTGCGTCAGCCGTGGCCAACGACAGCATCGTTGCGTGTTACGGTCGCCGTTTTGCCCGAGAGGAGGACTCATGCGGGAGATCTACCATTGGGTCGACTGGTTCGGAGAACTATCGAGCAAGATCGCTAACCATGAGCCGAGCTGGTTGGCAGAACGGGCTCACCGGATTCCGTGGAAGGATGGCGACGAAGACGCCCCGTTGCTGCGCCACGGTGACGAGAACATCGATCCTTTACTCGTTCATCTATTCGCTCGCAGCCCACCACCACGCACGGCGGCGTGTCTACGCGAGTGTCAACGAAGCGTTTGGGCTGTCCAGCAAACTCCCACTTGACCTGGACGAAGCCTTTATCTTCCCTACTCCGCCACTCGTCACAGCCCTGTTCCACAACAAAGGTGTCGGCAACCCAAGCTTGCTGTGGCGTCTGTTCCGCAGTGCTGTCAAGGGCATCGACGCGGTCTCCGACGAGGACTTCATGCTGGCCCAAGAAATCAGCGGAGTGGCCATTAAGAAGCTCACTCAAGCCTTGTTTCTCATCAAGCAGGTGTCCAAGCCGTCCAGGCGAGCGGAGAACTATGTTCTGGTCATCGACGAGATCAACCGCGCCAACATTTCCAAGGTCATGGGTGAACTGATCACGCTGCTTGAGGAGGATAAGCGGGAAGACGCCGAGAACGAAGTCACCGTTACGCTCCCATATTCTCGCGAGCAGTTCACGCTGCCGAAGAACCTTCACATCCTGGGCACGATGAACACGGCGGACCGGTCAATCGCATTGTTGGACACGGCCTTGCGCCGACGCTTTCGGTTCGAGGAGATGTCGCCTAAGCCCGTCCTGTTGAAGGATGCGGCCAATAGAACGAATGTGGATCTACCGGGCGTAGTCTCGGCCATGATCGAGCGCCTTGAGTACCTGGTAGACCGCGACCACCTGATCGGACATGCCTAGTTCATGGACACGAACGACCGGTCAGGCGTGGATCAGGTGATGCGCTACAAGATCATCCCCTTGATCGCGGAGTACTTCTACGACGACTGGAGCAAAGTCCAAGCCGTCTTGGGCGGGACGGACGACTTCGTGAAGGGCGAGCCGCTCGGTCCTCCGCCCGGTCTGGATTCGACCCCGGGGGAAGACAGATTCCGGTGGACGGTTCAGGGAACCTTCGCCGAGGATGCGTACGACCGACTCATCGCCGGACGTCCAAACGACGGGGCTGAGTAGTGCGCAACTTCGCCGCGAGCATTCGCGAGTGGCAGCACCTTCCCATCGGGCCGAACGACCTATCCATCGGTGCTGCGGATCGCCTTCACGCGCTAGCAGAAAGGGAAACGAACCGGCTGCGCGTGCCCCAACCGGTCCTAACGCGAACCGCCAAGCCAAGCCCCCGAGCGGGCCAGGTGGTAGGTGTACTGTCGGTACCGGCCGCGAGCGTCGAGATACTGCCAAAGATCGGTGGCGAAGACGACGGTTCAGCCCGCCACGCATTGACGCGCATGCTCGCGGTCGCTTGGGGGCTACCGGTCGCAGACAGCGAACCGGCTTTGCTCGCTACCCAGAGTGACGATCTGCTCGAAGTGCTCATTCGACTTTTTGCGGATCGGCTGCTCGTTGCGGTGCGGCGGGGACTGCCGCAGCGATACCGACTCCAGGAGGACGACCTGCCGCTATTGCGCGGCAAACTGAATGTGCCGCGTCAGCTTGCACGATACGCGATCCGTACGGACCGACTGGCGTGCAGCTTCGACGAGTTGTCCGTGGATACGCCGCTGAATCGTGTGCTCAAAGCAGCTGTGGTCCGACTGGCGGCGACCACTCGGTCGCCGGCAAACTCACGACGGCTGGCGGAACTGGTTGCCCGGTTCGAGTTTGTCGGCGAAAGCGCAGACCCATTCGCCGAGCCCGTCAGGCTCGATCGCACCAACACGGCGTTCCATCGACTCCACCGGATGGCGCGACAGCTCCTCGGTGGGGACTGGCAGAGTACAACCACGGGTGCCGTCGAGGGCTATGCCCTTCTGTTCCCGATGAACGAGCTCTTCGAAGAGTTCGTTGGCCTGACCTTGGGGGCTGCCTTGAGCCCACAGCCGGTATATCTACAACACACAGGTCGCTACGCATTGGAAGGACAGCATCGTGCCTTGTTCGCGCTACGCCCGGACATCGTGGTGAACGATGGTCTCGTCATCGACACCAAGTGGAAGGAACTGAAACCCAGTGAGCCGACCCTGGGCGTCGAACAAGCCGATGTCTACCAGATGCTCGCCTACGCCCGCGCCTACGAAGCCACGCGGCTAGTGTTGCTGTATCCGTGGCACCAGGGATTGGATCGGCCGGGCATTCTTCAGAGGTGGCGCATCGCCGGAACCTCTACGTTATTCGACATCGCCACCGTTGACGTCGGTGAGCCGGACTCCGTTCGGCTGACACTGCGAGAAATCGCGGGAATGGACGGCAGAACGACACCAACCGATGGCAGCGCCCGCGGATTCCCGATGGATGTCGCAACCCGCTAGCTCTAGCCCTTCAAGCGGGCCTCAAGTTCGGCAATCCTCGCCAACGCCGCTTCGTGGGCCTTGCGCTCCTCACTCCGCTGACGCAAGGCTTCGTGGATCGGCGGTATCCGCTCGCCCGTGCGCAAATTGCGGATGACCATGTCGGTGCGGTCGTAAGCGATCTCGGCGTCGAGCACGTCGCTCCGGTAGACACCCGGGCGCGACAGCGCGATCCGCTCGTAGACGCCGCGACGGAGTCGGTAGGCGGTGAGTGGCTCCCGGAGACGGCCGAGCGGGTCGACCTGCCAGTACTCGTGCACGCCGAGGTCGCGGAATAGCGCCGGCTTGATGTCCACGTCCCGGCGCCAGGTCTTCTCCGCGAGTCCTTCGACGACGAGATCCGGTGGCTGACCTTCGACCCAAAGCTTGTAGGAGTTCCTGGGGTGGCGGCCGACGCCGAGCGCGACGGTGACGTCCGGTTCGACCGCAGCGGCCCGGTTGCCCTCTTCGAAGAGGATCAGCAGGTTCTGCTGGACCATGGCGTCGGGCCGGTCGGCGAGCAGCGCGAAGGCGGCGTTCCTGAAGTAGTTCAGGACATCGCCGTGCGCGGTGCTCTCCGACAACGTTTGGTCCTCGAACGGGTAGCCGTCGTCGTCAAAGCCGACCGGTGGCCGCGGCCGCCACAGGGCCTCGGCGTGGACCTCGGACAACGGCGCCGGACGGGGCCGTCGGCGCATGCTTCGGGTGCGTGCGGGGGTGTCCTGCATGACTGGAATCTACCATAGCGGGGTTCCCGTTCGGTGGTCGCCGGCAAGCATGTTGAACATGGAACCAGGAGTGTTACGGACATCTACGCGTCCGCTTGTGCGAGACTCGCCCGACATCAACCTAGGAGCCCTCGCCGACACTAGCGTCCTTGAGCAGCCGAAGTGTTCACGGTCGTCAGGTTGCATCTGCACGACATCGCAGGGGCGAGGCTGCCGCGCCCCAAAGGGCGCGCCCTCGCCCACACTCGTTCCTGAACGGCTCGGTTCGTCAATCCGGGCGACCGCAAGGGTCGCCCCTACGGCACGCCTCGTCGGTCTGTGGCCGCGCGATCATGGACGCCGGAGGCGGTGCTACACTCCGCCAACGAACGGAGTCAACATGGAACGCTCTCCGAGTAGTCGGGAAGCTTGATGGAAGCGTCGATCGTCTTCGACTCGTACCTGCCGGACGCACTCCGTCGTGCGCTCGACTACGCTGGCCACGATGGCTTCGTCGCCTCGCTGCCCCAGTTGCTCCACGCCCGGGCCAATGCGCCCTACGACAACATCATCTGGAACACCTGGTTCTCCGCGAACACGGAGGAGACCGTCTGCAAAACACCGGCGGGAAACAACGTCATGGTCACGGTCCACGGGGGCGGCATCTTCGCTTCGCCCGAGCGTTTCGAGTCTGTCTACCGGGCCGACGTCAATCGTTCGAATCCCGATGGCTATACGGGCGAATACGCCGCCAAGATCTCGGCACGGGAAGCCCGTGACCTGCTCGAGGGCAAACTGCCCGACGAGGAGATTCCCGTCTTTTCGTTCGAAGAGTTCAAGCGTGGAATGCGAGATCAGCCCAGACAGTACGCGGTGGTCATGGATTTCCAGACCGCACGGAACTCGACCAGCGGCTACGTCCCATTCGACGACCTCCGGAACGAACCGTTGATGGTTGTGCGCGCCGGCGGCGTCGAAGCGGCGAACGCCTACCTCGACAAGGCACGCGACCGCCACAACACGACGGTCATGGGCAACTGGCATCCGTACAAGCGGATCAATCCCGACCTGGCCCAGACTCGCGTGTTGTTCCTCACCGGCAATCGCGACGGCGTGGGTACCGAAGACGACGATGATGAGATCTACGGTTACGATGCAGATTCCGGCCTCGGCGGCGAGGCCTGCATCCACAACACCAGCATGATCAACATCGCCCGCTACGTCGCTGTGGCACCGACAGACGCACTAACAGGCGTGCGCGACCTGCCCTTCTCCGTGGCGTAGACGCGCCACCACCATCTGACTACTCAGCGTCCGGCTCCTCGTCGATGTACCAGGTCGCCGGGTGGTAGGCGAGGGTCCAGCGGTTGTCCGCACCCCAAATGCCCATTGGCGTCACGTTCTTGAGACGCGCCGATACGACCACCGGATGCGGCGCGTTGCCCACCGTGCCGATCGCCCATAGGTTCTCGGCCGCGGCGGTCAACAGCGCCTTGGCGGCCTTCGTGCGATGCGCCTCGGTGGTGGCAGTGCGCAACTCGTCGCCCCAGTACTGGATGGTGCGGATGACTTCCGGGGGCTCTTCGCCCATTTCGCCCCCGGTCTGGTAGTACCGCGCCCAGTGGTTCCACATGGTCATGTCCCAGGCGGACCGGTGGGGATAGAACCAGTCGGGCCACAGCGGAAACAGGATGTCGGTGACCTTGTCGGCATGCCACGCCGTCATCTGCATCTTGTTGGCCTGGGCGCGTTCGGCTTGCAGACCTCGCTCGATTGACTTGAGGCGCAAGTCGATGCCGACCTCCCGCCAGTAGTTCCGTACCAGTTCCAGGCTGATGCCCTTGGGGGTCTCGAAGTCGAGAAATTCGAGGGTGATGGTCAGCCGTGATCCATCCGGATACTCGCGGAGCCCGTCGCCATCGGTGTCGTGAATACCCAGCTCGTCCAGAAGCTGACGCGCGTAGTCCGGGTCGTAACGGATGTGGGCCTGGGCGAAGCGTTTCTCGTACCAACGGCTCGACGGGTGCGCGGTCACCTGGCTCGGCGTGCCCCGGCCGAAGTAGATCGCCGTGTTCATCTGATCGCGGTCGATGGCGTGGGAGAGCGCCCGCACGAACCGCCGCTCGGGCGTACCCCACACCAGTTCCCGGTATTTGAGGTCCGGATGGTTGTAGTTCGGCTGGATGGCCACGTCGGCCACATGCAGACGGCGCCAGATGTGGACCTTGTTGAGGCCCTTCGACTCGCCGAGCTTGAGCAGCGGGATGTTCTGGGTCTCCATCGCGAAGGCGGCGAAATCGAGTTGGCCGGTGGCGGCCTGGAAGGTGATCATCTGCGAGTTTTCGAGCTGGATGGCCGCGTCGATCTCGTCGATGTACGGCAATTGCTGGCCCTCGGGGTCGACCTTGAAATAGTAGGGATTGCGCTCCAGCCGCATCTTGGTCGGCGTGCGCTGCACTACCTTGTAGGCGCGAAGGGTCGGCACCTGCGCCGCGTCCTCGTTGCCCCACCCGCGCAGCGCGTCGTACATGGCCATCCACGTTCCGAAGCCTTTCTCCCTTAGCACCTCGTTGAGTTCCTCCCGGTCGCGGTAGGCGGGGTGGTACTGCTTGAAGAAGTGCATGGGATCCACGAAGTGGCTGCCGTAGAAGGCGATGTAGTTGGCGAACAGCGGGTTGGGTTCCGGGAAGACGTACTGGAAGGTCAGATCGTCGATCACCACGAACTCCGCCCCCCGCACGGACCGGTTGGTCTGGGGCGACTTCTCGGGGTCCAGCCAGACGTGGTTGAGCCGAAACATGAAGTCGTACGAGGTCAGCGGAACACCGTCGGACCACTTGATGCCCGGTCGCAATCGGATGGTCGTAACCCGACCGTCTTCGCTCAACTCCCAGGACTCCGCGAGATTCGGGAGGACGTTGCGCAGGTCTGCGGAGATGGTCAGCGCGTGTTCCCAGTTGAAGAACTGCCAGCTGTCCCAATGGGTGATACGTGCCCTGCCGCCGTACTTGCCGATGTTCTTGTAGGGGTGACTGACCACCGGATCGTCCGGGAGCCTCTCCGCCACCGGCGGAAGGTCTCTATCGTCCAGGAACGGACTCTGGGTGAAGCCTGTGATACCGAGTTCGCTCGCGGTCTTCGGCGGTGCGAACCACTCGAGCGGCATCGGCGCGACGTCCTCTTCGGCAACGCCGAGGGCCGCGACCAATGCGGCGCACCCGCCGACGAATCTCAACTTCATTGGGGCATCATGGCGAGGGCTTCGTGTGGACGTCAACATCGCGATTTGGGGTCTCCCGGTACATCGGAGAGCAAATCAAGGGCGGCGTACGGCTGGCGGATTCGTCAAGAATCCACCATGGCCACAACACGCCTTCGCACCTCTCGTCCGACGCGTAGCAGGGCAGCAGCGAGTTGCTCATCGACATCCATTTCCCCTTCGTACTCCGCGAGGTTCCGTTTGCGGTGTGCCTGGTCGAGCACGCGCCACTGTTCCGCCGGAAGACCAAGCGTGTGCTGCAAGCATTGGAAAACCAAATAGCGCGATTGACACCGATAGCCCTGGTAGCGCAGGGCGGCCATGGCCAACGCGTGCGCGGCGTTGTAGGCCAGATCGAAACGGCTCTCGAGACTCAACTCTCCCCGAGCGGCGTCTTCGAGGCGGCGAACGCCCGATCGCAGGAGGCCCCGAACTTCCGCCTCGTCCGGTGATTCGACGTGCAACCGACCGATCCGGGCCAAGTTGTCAAGCGGCGGATGGCTCATCCAGTGCCCCCACAAGCAACAACGTTTCGCCTGAGAGAACGCGCTTCAGGAAAGTACTGCCAGCAACTATCCGGTCGGCGAACTCCCGCTCGGTATACAGTGTCGGACTCACCTGCCTGTCGAGCAATGCTTCCACAGGCGAAAGCACTGAATACAGATCTTCAAGAATCACCTCATTCCCAACGACAAGCAGATCGATATCGCTGTCTGCACCGTCGACTCCTTCGGCGACGGAACCGTAGATCAATGCGAGCTTGATCCGATCAACTAGCGGCTCAAGAGCTTCACGAATGGGTTCGGCCAAACCCACTGTCTTTCGCACCAATCCCCGCAGTTCCTGGAACACGGGTGAATTGGGATTGGCCCGATGGTGTTTCTGCCGCCCCAGTCGAGTTACCGTGATCAGCCCGCTGGATACGAGGCGTTTGAGTTCGCGCTGAACCGCTCCAGAACCCGACCCGGTCATTCTGATGAGTTCACTGGCCAAGAAACTTCGCGACGGTTGCCCGAACAGCAGCGACAGCAGGCGTTGCTGAGTCGTCGTGAAGAGAGCGCCCGCAATGCCGGTCCTCACCGTACGGGGTTCCAAGCCGGCTCGACGTGGGTTCGAACGGTGATTTCGGGTCGATTCGTTAATGCCCATAATGGGCAATATAATTCCCATTCTGGGCACATTGCAACGTCTCCGCCGAGGCGAAGCCGTTCGCCTGCGCGGTCATCCCCGCCGTAGCAGCACCACCGCTTGGTCCTTGAAGCTGAGCCAGACCGGTTGGTCGGTCGGCACTTCGTGCACTGCCGTCGTTTCCTGGTTCTGCAACGCGACGGCGACAGGTTGTTCGCGTCCTGCTACTCGAACGTGGAAGTGGCTGCGGTCCCCAAGGTAGACGGCGGGTCCCATGCGCCCCTCGACTACGTTTGCGCCGTTGGTGGGTGCCTCCACGTGGAACATCAGCTTCTCCGGACGAATCGCCACGACGACCTCCGTGCCCGGTTCGGGACCGTCCGCATCGACGTGCGCGCGTAACGTCCCCAAGGGCCCCGCATCGACGGTCGCCTGATCGCCCTCCAATCCACGAACACGACCGTCGAACAGGTTTGTCGTACCAATGAATCCAGCGACGAAACGGGACTTGGGATGTTCGTATAGACCCGTCGGCGAATCGACTTGGAGCAACCGCCCTTCGGCCATGACGGCGATTCTGTCCGACAGCGTCAGCGCCTCCTCCTGGTCGTGGGTAACGAACACGAAGGTGATGCCCACCGAGCGTTGCAGGGCCCGCAGTTCGATCTGCATCTGTTCGCGCAGGTTCTTGTCGAGAGCCCCCAGCGGTTCGTCGAGCAGCAGCACCTTGGGCTGCATCACAAGGGCTCGGGCCAAGGCAACGCGCTGGCGCTCGCCGCCCGAGAGCTCTGTCGCAGTGCGGTTCGCGTAGCCCGGCAGCTTGATCAAGGCCAGCATGTCTTCCACCCTGCCCTGCACATCCGACTTCGAAAGACCGGATTTGCGCAGACCGAACGCGATGTTCCGGCCAACGGTCAGGTGCGGAAAGATCGCGTAGTTCTGAAACACCATGTTGGTGGGACGGCGGTGGGGCGGTATCTCCGACATGCGCTGGCCGTCGATGACGATTTCGCCGCGGGTCGGAGATTCGAACCCGGCAAGCATGCGAAGCAGGGTGGTCTTGCCGCAGCCCGACGGTCCGAGCACCGAAAAGAACTCGCTGCGGTGGATGGCAAGGTCCACGTCGTCGACGGCGACGACCGAGCCGAAGTGCTTCGACACCCCTTGGATAGAAATGATGCCTTGCTCGCTCACACCCGAAAACCGTCCATCGACATTGGGAATGGTTGCACAAATCGGCCTATCGCCGCGAATCCGCGCTGGCCCCGGTGATATTCTCGGTGGGCCGAAACCGCTGGCGAACACCGTAAGATGGCCTTGGTTCAATTGGGCGACGTGACGGTACAACGTATCGTCGAACACGAGATCCCCGTCTACCATCCGTCCGAGTTCTTCGACGAGGCCACGCCCGAGGCCGTCGAACCCTACCGTTCGTGGCTCACGCCCAAGGCGCTCTGTCCGCGTACGGGCTGCATGGTCATGCCCGTGCAGTCCTACCTGGTCCGCACTCGTCACCACTGCATCCTCATCGACACCTGCGTCGGCTGCCACAAAACGTACGCGGAGCCCTCCGAGTGGCACCAGCGCACGAACGAGGTGTGGCTCGCCAATCTCAAGGCGGCCGGCGTGAATCCCGAAGATGTGGACTACGTGTTCTGTACGCACCTGCATTCCGACCACTGCGGCTGGAACACCCGCCGGGTGGACGGCCGCTGGGTGCCGACTTTCCCGAATGCCAAGTACGTCTTTGCCCGGGACGAATACGTTGCCATGGAGGAGGAATACAGCGAGATTTTCGTCGACAACGTCCAGCCCATCGCGGAGGCCAAGCAAGCCGTACTCGTCGACTTGGACTACGCGCTGGACGACGAGATCTGGCTGGAACCGACGGTCGGCCATTCGGTGGGACACGTAGCTATCCACCTAAAGTCCCGAGAGCGTCATGCGGCCATGTGCGGCGACCTGATCCACAGTCCGCTGCAGCTTGCCGAACCGGACTGGACCTGCAACTCGGACTACGACCTGGCGGCGTCGGCCAGCACCCGACGGAAGTTCCTGGCGACGCACTGCGACACCGACACGCTCGTGCTGACCGCCCACTTTCCCTCGCCGTCGATGGGCCACATCGTCTCCGCAGGAGACGCTGTCGCCCAGCGGAACGCGTACGACTTCAGGTATCTCTAAGGCGCCCGTCGTCGGCACCGATTCATGGTCTACCACGCGGTCCCTTGAGTTCCGACAGCGACAACACCACCGACGCCGAGATTGCCTCGCTCGCCTACATGGCGTCGCAACACTATCGCAGCGGCCGCCTGCAACAAGCCAAGGAGGCATGTCGCCGCATCCTCGACAGACACCAACATGCCGAGGCCATCCTGCTTCTCGGCATGATCGCCCACGAGCAACGGGATCTCGAAGCGGCGGTGGAACACTACGAGCGATTCCTCGGCCTCGATCCGAACCACGCGCGCACCCACTACCACCTGGGGCTCGCGTTGAACCAACTGGGCCGGACGGAGGCTGCCGTCCGCCATCTGCGCCAGTCGATTTCGATCACGGACGAGAATCGCAACGCCCATCTCCAACTCGGCGACGCCTGCACGAAGCTCGGACGTTGGGCCGAGGCAGCCGATGCCTATGACCGGGCGTTGAATCTCGATCCGGACGATGTGGCCACCACGATCAAGCTCGGCAACACGTTGCTCGCGACCCAACGGTTTGCGGACGCGGTCGAGTTGTACGGGCGAGCCGTCGACGCGTCTCCCGGAAACGCCCAGTTCCACCGGCACCTGGGGGCGGTGCTCCACCGAATGGGCCGAACCCACCGGTCCATCGATTGCTTCGAAGAGGCGCTCCGACTACGTCCCGACTACGCCAAGGCACGCATCGACTATGCACTGGTACTGCGCCAACTGGGCAGGACGAAGGATGCCCGCCACCAGATCGAGGAAGCTATCCGCAAGAGTCCCGAGGAAGTCGACGGACACCTCAGCCTAGCGCTTACCCTGAGGCAAGAAGGCAAGACAGACCTCGCCGTCGACCGACTCGAGAAACTGCTGGCCGCCAAGCCCGCCAGCGGTGCCGCCTACCATCACATCGCGCTCATCGAGCCGACGCTGCGTCTGCGCCCTCGTATCGAGAATCTTCTGGCTGATCCCGACCTGCCCGGGGCCGACGCCATTCATTGCCACTTCGCCCTCGGCAATATCGCCGACGCCAACGGCGCATTCGACCGGGCATTCGGCCACTACGCAACGGCCAACTCGCTCCACCGTCAATCGGTCGTGTACGACCGCGAGGCGAATACCCGGCTCTTCGATAGGCTGGCGGCGACCTACTCGAAGCGCTACTTCGAACACAAACGACCACTCGGCAATCCCTCGATGCTGCCGGTGTTCATCGTCGGCCTGCCACGGTCCGGGACCACCTTGGTCGAGCAGATCCTCGCCAGCCACCGTTCGATGCACGGTGCCGGCGAACTCGAGTCCTTGGCGGGTGTCAATCACGCGATTACGCAGAGATTCAACGCCCAGCCCGCACCGGAGTGCATGTCGCTGATCGATGCCCGAACGGTCGACGAGTTCTCGGCGCTCTACCTCGCCGAACTGCGGCTTCGGTCACCCTCGGCAGCACGCGTCGTCGACAAGTTGCCGGGCAATTTCGTCCGTATCGGATTGATCAAGACGCTGTTTCCCAACGCCTACCTCGTTCATTGCAGGCGCAACGCGCTGGACACCTGTCTATCGCTGTACTTCCACTATTTCCAAGCGTTGGTCTGCTCCTTCGATCTCGCCGAACTCGGTCGGTACTACGTCGACTACCGTCGGCTGATGGCGCACTGGGACGACGTATTCCCCGGTGAGATCTTCGAGGTGCGCTATGAGGAACTCGTAGCCGAACCCGAGCGTATCACCCGACGTCTCCTCGACTATCTCGACCTCGAATGGGACGAGGGGTGCCTAGCGTTCCACGAGAACGAACGAAGCGTCATGAGTCCCAGCAACCTCCAGGTCAGACGGCCCATCTACAGCACGTCGATCGGCCGCTGGCGGCGCTACGAGAAACATCTGGGCCCGCTGATGGAGGTCCTGGGCGACCGCTGATCACAGGTCGTCGTTCGGCGGCGGCTGCGTCCTGCCCGGTTGAGGCGGATATGCCAAGGGTCCGGGCGGAATATAGTCGAAGATGAAGGTGATCCGCTCTTTCGTGCCTTTGTTCGCGACGCTGTGCTGCTTCTGGTTGTTGACCTCGTAGGCCTGCCCGACGTCCAACTGGTACGGACGACCGTCGATGGTGAACCAGACCCGGTGATTCGTCGTGATCGGCACGTGGATCCGGTGCCCGCAACGAAACGACGCATGCACATCCGCGTGGGTCTTGATCTTGCCGCCGGGAAGCAGTTTGGCCGCCATGGCGCGGATGACCTCGCCGCCCTGGGGGTAGTGCTTCTTGATGATCTCCTGCATCAACGGCACAGCGACATCCCACAGGCGCTCCCAACCGGGCCCCTGATGTACAGCGGGTCTGGGCCAGTTCGAACCGTCCGTGAACACCAGGACGATCGACCGGGTCTGGTCGTGATGATGGTAGGTCTGCTGGCGGTACTGGGACTCGAGCCAAGCCGCTTCCTCCTGCGCGAGCACGGCTTCGCGCAAGGCCTGTGAGTCGACTTCGCCGAGTTCCCGAAGTGGTACGTCGATATCCATGTTCGCCAATGTGCAACGACGGGGTAGGACTCTACCCAACGCCGTGTTGATTGTCATTCGGGCGAGAACTATGGTTCCGGTTGTTTCGTTTCACCCCACTAGCGTTCTCCGCCAATACCGGAGTTATACATTGTTGGACAAGCCTAAGCCCGCACGGGACCCGGCCGCCATATGAAGAGTCACGCCCGTGTCGTCGTCATCGGCGGCGGCATCGTCGGAACCGCTGTGCTCTACCACCTGACCAAGTTGGGTTGGACTGACGTGGTGCTCGTCGAACGCAAGCAACTCACCGCCGGGTCGACCTGGCACGCCGCCGGCGGCTTCCATGCCATGAACAGCGACCCGAACGTCGCGCGGCTTCAAGCCTACGGAATCTCGGTCTACAAGGAAGTCGAGGAGATCAGCGGCCAGGACGTGGGCATGCACCTGACCGGCGGCATCCAGATCGCCGCGACGCCCAAGCGCTGGGAGGTGATCCGCTACGAGCATGCCCGCCACCGAGTTCTCGACATCGACAGCGAACTCATCGGCCCAGCGGAGATCAAGCGGCTGTGCCCGATCATCGACACGGCGGACGTCGTCGGCGGCCTGTTCGACGCCAACGAAGGCAACATCGACCCGTACGGTTCGACACAGGCGCTGGCCCTCTCTGCGCGCAAGGCCGGTGCCGAGGTCTACGTCAACACCAAGGTCGAGGAACTGGTTCGACGGCCCGACGGAACCTGGACGGTGGTCACCGACCAAGGGGACATCCACAGCGAACACATCGTGAACGCGGCGGGCCTCTGGGCACGCGAAGTCGGTGCCATGGCCGGCGTGCACGTGCCGATCGTGCCCATGGAGCACCACTACATCCTGACCGAAGCGATCGACGAGGTCCGCGACTTCGACGGAGAATTGCCGTTGGTACTCGATCTCGACGGCGAGATGTACCTGCGCCAGGAGCAGAACGGGGTCCTGCTCGGCGTCTACGAGAAGAATTCGACCCCCTGGTCGGTGGACGGAACACCTTGGGACTTCGGCGAGACCGACCTCCTGGTGCCGCGTCTGGACGACCTGGAGGACGCTCTGATGAAGGGCTTCGGGCGATTTCCACCCGTTGCCCAAGCGGGTATTCGCCGCATCGTCAACGGCCCGTTCACCTTCGCTCCCGACGGCAATCCACTGGTGGGTCCCGTGCGCGGCGTGTCGAACTACTGGTCGTGCTGCGGCGTGATGGCGGGCTTCAGCCAAGGCTGCGGCGTCGCGCTGGCGCTGTCCCAATGGATGATCGACGGGGAACCCGAAGGCGACATCTTCGCCATGGACGTCAGCCGCTTCGGTCCATACGCCACCAAGACCTTCTCGATTGCCAAGGCCAAGGAGTTTTACGAGAACCGCTTCACGCTCCTCTGTCCGAACGACGAATGGCCCGCCGCGCGACCGAGCAAGACCTCGGCACTCCACGACCGGATGGCCCAGGCCAATGCCGTGTTCGGCTCGTCCTACGGCCTCGAAGTCCCGCTCTGGTTCGCGCCGCCCGGTACGGACCCGGTGGAAGAACCGAGTTTTCGGCGCTCGAACTCGCACGATCCCGTAGGCGAAGAATGCCGCGCGGTCCGCGCCGGCGTCGGAATCCTCGACGGATCGTCGTTCGCCAAGTACGAAATCGCCGGCCCGGACGCCGAGGCGTTCATGAACCACGTGTTCGCCAGCCGCCTGCCCCGCATGGGCCGCATCCGCATGGGTCCGATGCTCCTGCCGTCAGGGCATATGAAGGGTGATCTCACGGTTATGCGATTGGCGGAAGACCATTTCATGGTGGTCGGTTCGGGCTACCTGCAGGAGTTCCACATGTTGTGGTTTCAACAACATGCGGAGGATTGCGATGTTCGAATCTCCAATCGATCGGACGAACTGACGACCATCGCGATTGCCGGCCCGCAGTCCCGGGAGCTCATGGGGATCGTCGCATCCGGCGACGTGGAGAGGGCGTCCATGCCTTTCATGTCCGTACGCCGGATGGATGTCGGCATCGCGCCCTGCCGGGTTGCACGGCTGTCGTTCACGGGCGAACTGGGCTTCGAGATCTATGTCCCGCCCACCTACGCCAGCGGGATGTATGACCTGCTACTCGCCGAGGGAGCAAGGTTCGGCATCAGACCGTTCGGCACCCGGGCGCTGGTCTCCCTCGGCATGGAGAAGAGCTTCGGGATCTGGTCCCGCGAGTTCACGCCCGACTACACGCCGATGATGTGCGGCATGGACCGGTTCGTCGACTACGACAAGGCAGACTTCATCGGCCGGGAAGCAGCCCTCGCCGACCGCGAGGCGGAACACGAACACCGCTTGGTTGCCCTTGAGATCGACTCGGTGGATGCCGACGCCTGGGGCTACGAGCCGATCTGGCACGGAAGCAAGTACGCGGGCTACGTGACGTCCGGCGCCTACGGACATACCGTGCAGAAAAGCCTTGCCTTGGCCTACGTGAAGACGCCGTTCCTCAGGGCAAACGAGGAGTTCTCGGTGCACATCCTCGACCAGCGCCGACCCGCGCGAATTCTGCCGGCGCCGCCCTACGACCCCGACGCAATACAAATGCGAAGCTAGAGCGCTGCGCGTTCCCAGGACGCGGAGCTAGGCGCTTTGCCGTCAATCGTCCGCGCACACTCGTGCCCCGAATGAACTGCGTGAACGATCGCTCCGGGCGAACGGCAGTCGCCGATGCTGCGTACGGCCGTGATGCCTGAATCGGCCCTTCGCTGCGCGTCGGCGTCTAGGTCCCGGAGCAATGCATCGTTCGGAACCCTCGAACCCACCACAACGATCGATCCGCACTCTCTCGCAGTTGCCTCGGCGCCTCGGTAAACCGACGTCAAGTGCGCATCACCATCGCGGAAGTCCGTCACGAAATGCTCAAGGACGATGTCGACTCCACACTCGATCATGCGCTCCCGGATATTGGTCAGTTCGTTGTTCATGAACGTCCATGCGGACACGGCGTTGGCTGGGGTGACGATCGTTACTTCGTGGCCCTGCCGACGAAGACGTTCGGCGAGGCAACTGCCCATGTAGTAGTGGTCGAAGTCGTAGATCAACACCGGCGACTCGACTTCGGCACCATTGAGGATGTCGTCCGGCGTATAGACCGCATTCCCGTCAAGTTCGTCCGTGGGGAAGCCGCGCACGCCAAGTATCTTGCGAGTCCACGAGGCTCCCGTGGAAATCACCGCGTAGTCGCAGCCAAAGTCGAGTACGTCCTGGGCCGTCAGCCTGCTGTCGCGATAGATGTCGACATTCGCCATGGTCTGCATGATGTGGGCCCGGTAGTCCCGAACCCGCGCCCACGTGGCGAGACCCGGCAACGTGGACTCGAGGGTGACACGACCGCCGAGTTCGTCCCGGGCTTCGGCCAGCGTCACCTTGAAACCACGCTGCCCCAAGGCCCGGGCGCATTCGAGACCGGCGGGTCCGGCCCCGACGACTAGTACGCTCTTGTTGGGATCGCCTATCGGGATGCGTTCCGGGTGCCAGCCCCGGCGCCACTCCTCGCCCATGGTGGGGTTCTGGGTGCAGCGAACCGGAACGCCGTCGTGGTAGGCGGACACGCAGATGTTGCAGCCGATGCACTCGCGGATCTCGTCCTCGCGGCCTTCGTCGATCTTCTTCGGCAGAAACGGGTCCGCGATGGACGGGCGGGCGGCACCGATCAGGTCCAAGATGCCGCTCCGCACCTGCCGCACCATCTCGTCCGGTGACGTGAAGCGGCCGACGCCGACCACCGGCTTCGATGTCAGTGGTTTGACGAAACTGTTGAACGGTTCCTGGGCACCCTCACCGCTGAACCGGGCCGATGCGGTCTCCACCGTCCAATCCGACGACTTCACGTCCCACAGATCCGGGGTCTCGGCCAGGAGCGCAACGATCTCATGGGCTTGTGACGGATGGTCGCGACCGGGGACGTCGAGAAGCTCGTCGGAACTGAATCGCACGGCCACGGCACATGTAGGCCCAATGGCGTCCTTTGCCGCTTCGAGGATCTCGCGCAACAGGCGGACGCGGTTCTCAAGACTGCCGCCGTATTCGTCGGTGCGTTGGTTGATCCAAGGCAGCAGGAATTCGTAGGGTCCGTAGCCCATACCCGCGTAGATATAGACGATGTCGAAACCGGCGGACTTGGCGCGCTGGGCCGCATCGACGTACCAGCATCGCAACTCACGGATGTCCTTTCGGTCCATCGAGCGCGGGTTCTGAAGGCCCATCCACCCCGGATACGTGCAGTGACGAGGCATGCCCGATGCGGAGACGGGCGTCGCCCGCGTCAGGTTGTTGGCCACGCCGCTGCCGCCGTGCCACAGCTCGACACCGGCCAGCGCACCGTGTTTGTGCACGGCATCCACCATGAGGGCGTGAACCTTGATGTCCTCGTCGTCCCACAACCGGCAATAGGGCAAGGGCGTGTCATCTGAACTTGGGTGAATGGAGCAATAACCGGTGTTGACGACTCCCCAGCCGCCCTCGGCCCGGACTTCGCGCATCGCGGCACGGGTATGCGGCATGGTGTTGCCGGTGCCCAAGGCGTGGGGCGTCTGGTAGAACCGGTTCGGCGCCGTAACCGGACCGATCCGCACCGGTTCGAACAGGATGTCGTAGCGCGGATTGCGACTCACGTCGGAATCGTGGAGTCAACAACAAGGGTCGCACCCGCGCCCTGCGCCACGTCTGCAGCCGCACTGATGTCGATGACGTCCCAGGTGGGATTGCAGGGCGACTCCATCCACAACAGTCGCGTCTTAGCCTGTTCGACGGTTCGTGCCAACGCATCCGGCGCCGATGGATCGAACAGATCAAGTGCGAGGCCCCATTGCTCGCAGAAAACAACCAACCACTTGCGCAGTCCCCAATACATGATCCTCGGCGCCACGATCCGGTCGCCGGGCTTTAGGGACTGGATGATCGCCATCGCAGCCGACATGCCGGAACTGAACAGCAGGCCCGCCTCGCCTCCCTCGAGCTCCGCGAGCACCTTCTCGGCAACGACGAAGCCGGGGTTCTCGTCGCGACCGTAGCTGTGGCCGGGGTCGATCAGTTCGTAGTCGCTATCGCGAACATAGGTCGTCGACGGGAAGATGCCGGGGGTCAATCCGCCGGTTTGGGCATCGATCTGGCGGAGAGCCTGCGCGTTCAGCGTTTCCGACGCTAGTTTCCCCTGTTGCCCATACGACGTTGTCTCCCACGCAGCCGAAAATCGAGTGCCCCGCAGGCTAAGGCAAGGCATCGGACATTGCCACCGAACTGCCGTCTCCCGTAACTGTGATACAACGGTGTCGACGCATGGCAACCCAACTACCCAAGCTCATCGCAACCTCCGTGGTGCGAGGCACCCAGCAAGGAGAGAGCCACGGCGGGGTGTATACAGTCGATTTCGACCAACGCGAAGTCGTGCAGCACGTCGACTGGAATACCGGCGGCATCGACTTCGAAGGACGCGGTGCGGACCGGGGCCTGCGCGGCATCGAGTTCCACGAGGACTCCATATTCATCGCTGCGAGCGACGAACTCTTCCGGTACGACCGCGACTTCAAGATCCAGGCGTCGTACCGCAACCGGTACCTGAAGCACTGCCACGAAATCTGCCGCAGGGATCAGACGATCCTGCTCACCTCGACCGGCTTCGACAGCCTGCTCGCCTTCGACCTGGCGCAGGGCAAGTACGTTTGGGGATTCCATCTGCAGCGTCCCTACGACGAATGGGGCGGCCACACCTTCGACCCGCGTTCGAACAAGGGCCCGCGGCCCGTCAACGCGTTCCACATCAACATGGTTCACGTCGACGGCACCGGCATCTTTTTCAGCGGCCTCCATACCCGGGCCATGCTGCACCTCGACAGCAGTATGGAAGTGACCGAAGTCTGCTCGCTCCCAGCGGGTGCCCACAACGCCCGTCCCTACCGGAACGGCGTTCTTTTCAACGACACCGAAACCGACTGCGTGCGCTACGCCGGCCGCAACGGCGAGGGCGTGGCTTTCAAGATCATCACCTACCACGACAGCGAAATCGAGTTCGCCGGCATCGACGACTCCAAGGTCGCCCGGCAGGGTTTCGGTCGGGGCCTTTGCGCCATTGGCGAACGCTTCGTGGCCGCGGGTTCGTCGCCGTCCACGATCAGCCTGTACGATATCGAAGCAAACCAGAAAGTCGGTTCCGTCAACCTGACCATGGACATCCGCAACGCCATCCATGGCCTGGAGGTTTGGCCTTTCGGCTGATCGATGTCCGCCACTACAAGGACGGAATCAAGATCCTGTACGGGGCCTTGCGGCGACGATCCAGCCGCTGCCCTCCAGCTGAAATCACCACTCCGTCGCGTCAGCCAGAGCGGTTTCGTCTTGCGATGCGTTCGAAGCGTTCTCTCACGCCCCACTCGTCGAGCCACCTGCCGAGATAGTCGCCGTCCAAGACGGGATTGGTGCGCAGGATGTCGTCCACATCGGCCTCGTCCTTGTAGCGGTCGGCGATCAGCTTGTGGATGATCACGTCCTCCACGGCGAGCGCACGCAGCGGGATGTTGCCGAACATCGTGACCTTGGCCCGGGCCAAAGCCGCCCGCTGGTAGTCCGTCTCCGAAGCAATCACATCCAGGGAGCCGTAGCGCGGGTGGGCGACCCGCAGCAGCCAACCACCCTCCGGCATGGAGCGCGTGGCCCAACCCTCGTCCGCCAGGATCTCGCGAACCTCCTGCATCGTCCGCCGATCCAACGAAACCAATATGTCCGTGTCCACGGTAGCGCGGGCATCGTGACGATAGAGGTTCGCGGCATGGCCCCCGACCACCGCCCAATCGCCGCCTTCCCCGAAAACCGAATGCAGATGCCCCGCAAGGCTCTCGTCGATCATCGCCGTTTCGCGTTGCGCTTGCCCGACCCCCGTGCCTCAAGCTCCAGAAGCCTGTCCCGGAACTCCGTCAAGCGCGTCACGGCAGCAGCATCGTCGCCGTGGGTGGGCGGCGGCGAGAGGCCCCACTGTATCCGCACCATTGCCTCGCAAACCTGATCGAACGAGCGCGGCGGCGGAGGCGCGGCGGCGGGCAGACTCGCCTTCCATTCGCCTATCCGGCGAAAGTAGCTGCGGTCCCGCTCCGAAACTGCCATTGGCCAACCTGAAAGCACTGCAGCACCTTGCCAATAATAGCCTGTTCCCCAGCCAACACTCTCGCCGAAAGCGGAAGGATGCGCTGGCGCCGACCGGCTACTGGCGGCGCGTGATCGCACGGCGTCAATCCGACCAATCTCCATTGCCCTATCCGGTATCCTCTCCCCATGCCGCAAATCGACATCGACAAGCTTCTGGCCGCGATGAACGAGGGCAGCTACCAGTCCCGTTGCGCCGCCATCCGATCCCTGTGCCCATGCCGGAACAACCGCGTTCGGGACCTTGAGGTCTGGGCCGAGATCTTCCGCAACGCACGCGAAGGCGGTCTTCGGGAACGAGACCAGGCGGCGCACGCCATCGGCACGCTTACCGAGAAGGCCGCCAAGAACGACGAGTGGCGTGACCTGCTCTACGCCTTCCGCCACGAACTCGACGCGCTCATGCGCGATACGCGCTCGGCCCGCGTCGTCCTGGGCCAGATGAAGAAGCACGGCCATGCGCATCGCGGCGCCGCGCGCCAAGGCTATCGCCGACGCCGGACGATCCTCGATCTCAAGACGCCCAAGGAGCTTGCCGACTGGGTCAACGGCCACCTGGGATGTAGATGCGCCGCAAGGCTCTCGTCGATCATCGGCGTTTCGCGTTGCGCCTACCCGGCTGCCGTGCCTCAAGCTTCAGCAGCCGATCGCGGAAATCCGAATGGGGGGCAGGCTCGCCCTCCATTCGCCTATCCGGCGGAAGTAGCTCCGGTCTCGTTCCGAAACTGCCATCGGCCAATCCTCAACCGCAGCAGCACCTTGCCAATAATGCGCTACGATGCGTGACTCCAGCGCCCCTCCGACGAGACCACGCCGATGGCCGAGCGCTTCTTCAACACGTCCGGGCCGGTGGTGCCCCCACGGCACTACAGCATTCCCCCGCTCGAGCGTTTCGACCTCGACGAAGTGCTACGCCTAATCGGGGACGAGCGCTACTTCGTGCTGCACGCCCCGCGGCAGACCGGGAAGACCTCCGCGTTGCTGGCGCTGCGCGACCTCCTGAACGAAGGGAGCGAGTACCGCTGCGTGTACGCCAACGTTGAAACCGGACAGACGGCGCGGGGCGATGTGGCCGCCGGGATCCAGACCGTTCTGGCGGAGATCTCCGAACGTGCGCTCGTCACCTTGGGCGATGGCTTTCTGGACGAAACATGGGAGCGGACGCTGAACCGGGCCGGTCCTCACGGGGCCCTGCGCCAGGCCCTCGGCCGGTGGTCGCGGAACGACCCAAAGCCGCTTGTGCTCATGATCGACGAAATCGACGCGCTGGTAGGAGACACGCTGATCTCCGTGCTGCGCCAACTGCGCGCGGGGTACGACATGCGTCCGGCGGCGTTCCCGCAGAGCGTGATCCTGTGCGGCGTCCGCGACGTGCGCGACTACCGCATCCACTCCGAGTCGGCGGGCGAGATCGTCACGGGCGGCAGCGCCTTCAACATCAAGGCGGAGTCGCTGCGGCTGGGCGACCTCGACGAGGCCGACGTGCGCGCGCTGCTCCGCCAGCACACGATCGAGACCAGGCAGGGGTTCACCGATGCCGCGCTCGCCACGGTGTGGAACCAGTCCCAAGGGCAGCCATGGCTGGTCAATGCACTGGCCTACGAGGCATGCTTCAGGAACAAGGCCAACCGGGACCGATCGCGGATGATCGACGCGGAGGCGGTCATGGACGCCCGGGAGGAGCTCATCCTCGACCGCCAGACCCACCTGCACCAACTGGCGGACAAGCTACGCGAAGAGCGCGTACGGCGGGTAGTCGAGCCGGTCCTGAGCGGCGGCACGGGCGGGGCGGACGAGGCGAGCCCGGACGACGTGGAATACGTCCGGGATCTCGGCCTGCTGGCGCGGCGGGGCACGCGTCGGATCGCCAACCCGATCTACCGCGAGGTGATTCCGCGCGAGCTCATGTACGCCCGCGAGGACGAGATTCTCCAGGAGACCGAATGGTACGCGAAGCCGGACGGCGACCTAGACGTGGATGGACTGCTCACTGCGTTCCAGCGGTTCTTCCGGGAGCACTCGGAACACTGGATCGAGCGCTTCCAGTACAAGGAGGCGGGCCCGCAACTGCTGCTGCAGG
>JAPPND010000074.1 GCA_028818795.1 Gammaproteobacteria bacterium
GCTGGCGCCACGCGGAATAGGCCGTGGCCGGTTCCGGGCCGCCGCTGATCGAACTCGCCAGCGTCGGCCGGGTCTACCGCCGCGCGGGCGCGCGGGGCCGGGGGGTCGCCACGCGGGCGCTGTCCGACGTGACGCTCCGCATCGAACCCGGCGAGTTCGTCGCCGTCATGGGTCCATCGGGATCCGGCAAGTCGACGCTGATGAACATCCTCGGCTGCCTGGACCGGCCGACCGCCGGGACGTACCGGTTCCGGGGCCGGGACGTGGGTCGGCTGCGCGCGGACGAGCTGGCCGCGCTGCGCCGGGAGTCGTTCGGGTTCGTGTTCCAGTCCTACAACCTGAAACGCCCACGCCGTCGGCACCCCGTCGCGGCGCGGACTCGCCGTCTCGACCAGGTCCATCACGCCGTCCGGGCGCCGCGCCGGCGTCCGCTTCGGCGGCGCCTGCCGGCCCAGCGCGTCGAACCCGCACACGTCCAGCAGCGCCGGGTTGCGGCCCAGCTCGCGCAAGAGCGACGCCGACGAGTCGTGCCCGAACACCACCCCGCCACCAGCGCCCGCCACATCGCCGCCACCGGGTACTCGTCCCGGCCCCGCCCGCGCTTCGCCTCCAGCGCCGCCACCACGTCCCCGTCCGGCAGGTTGTCCAGCACGAACTCCAGCCGCCGCAGCCCCGGCAGCCGTTCGACAAGGGCCCAGGAAAAAAGCATACTTCCGTCCGTCGCCATGGCGTCTCCCTCCGTGGAGCGGCTGCTGGTTTTCGACACGATCATTCTGCCCCATGGCGACACCCTTTACTAGGCTCCGGACGGTCCCGGACACATGCGGCGTGCGCCCACGCGCGCCTTTGCGCCTGGGGTGGAAATCCCCCGAAACCGCCCCCCGGGACGCCGAAACAGGCGAAAACCCCGCGTTCCGGGGGTGAAGAAAACCGCGATCCCCCGGAGCGCCTTACAATCCGCGGCCTTCAGACAGCGCAAATCCCTCCTATTCGAGGGACTTGCGCTGTAGCGTTTTTTCGGACGGGCAGGCGACGGGCGGGGTGCCGCTTCCGGGCGCGAGCCGTCGCCGCGCTGCTCCGACGCCCCCGCGGGCGCGTTTCCGGTCCGCGCGGATGTGAACGATTCGCATTTGGAAGGCGTTTCCCGCGCCGCCGCGCAGCGGCATCCCCCGGCAGGGCCGGTTTTCGTCGCGGAACGGGGGTTGCGGCGGCGTCAGGCCGCCTGCGGCAGGCCGGGGTCCACCAGCGAGCGCATCCGCTCCGGGCGCCCGGCCCGCACCGCCCCGAGCGCCAGCGCCATCATCACCGCCACCGCCAGCCCCATGCGCGTCTTCATCCTCGCCCGACCGCGCACGAAGTGGTTCTCGAACCGGAAGCTGCCCTGCGATGCGTCGACCGCCTACGCTGCAGCGTTGCAGCCTGGCACTGGGTCGTCACCTCGGGTGACGCCGTCACGCCGGGCTCTTCCGTCCCGGCTACGTCGCACATGGCGACCAATTGACGCGGGGCACTCTAGCACCGCGTCACCACGCCGGTACCAACTTTCTTCTTACCGGAACGCTTGCCGCCACTGGCCTGAAGGCCTTTTTGCGCCCCGTCACTACCGATATCCGGCGCGGACGCCAATGTCCCTCGCGTTACTTGCGACATCGTCGACAGCAAGGTAGTGACGGGCATTCCGTACCGCATGCGCAGTTACCCGACACGCTAGGCTAGTCTTCCGCACTGCTTCCCATCACACTTGAAATGACGCTCCGAGAGATCGACCAACGGGGATCCTCTCGGGTCGCCACATCCGCGCGGCCTGCTGCGCCCAGACAAGTGATGACCGTTTGGGCAAGGAGCGACGCTGGATCCCGCCTTGCTCGCCGTGGCCTTTGCCCACCACCGTTGATGCCGGCGCGTGGCGGCAACCGGTGCCCGCAAAGCCTTTCCGCGATTTCGGCGATGGTGTCCATGGGCTCAGATACTTGCTGTCGCCAAACACGGTCATGCCTGGCGCGGCTTTGGGTCCGGTCGTCTATAGCAGGCCACGGAGCGGATTTCCCCCTCTGGTCATCGTCAAGCCCAGTGACCGCCACCTCGTCGTGCAGCGTCAGCCAAGCGACACCGTGGCGTGCACGGACCCGCGACTCGACGGGATCGGATTTCCGCCTCGAGGTCTGTGACCGGGGCAAGCCGGTGGATCCGCGTTTGCTCTTCCGCGACGCGATTTCAGCTCAGACCCGGCCCACGCGAACACCACCGCATCCCCACAACCACCAGCTTCGAAGTCGAGTCCAGCGTCACTTGCGCCGCGTCCGCCCGGCGAACCCGAATGGCGCGCAGGGGCTATTCCATCAGAATTCGAGCGGGATCCACCTTTGCGGCGCGCCGGGCTGGCACGATAGCAGAGAGCACGCCCATCGCAACGGCGTAGAAAAGCGTTGCAGGTGCCATCCAGACCGCGAATGCCACCGGCAACACCAGACGTTCCGTGGGTTGCGGTACCGGCGGCGGTTCCGATGGGAAGGCGGCACTGATCGCCAACCCCGCAGCAACGCCCAACAGCCAGCCGAGCACCGCTCCAGCGAGCGACGTGACGGTGGCCTCCGCCAGGAACTGCCTCGCGATATCGCGACTCCGCGCTCCCACGGCCAGACGGATGCCGATCTCCTGCTTCCGTTGCGCCACAGACGCCAGCATGACCGCCATGATGGACCATCCGCAAAAGGTCAGTGCTATCACGACGACGCTACCCAACACAAGGTACCCGAGAGTTTTGGTTGTACGCCAGAGCGCGAGGTCCTCAGCATGGACGTGTATGTAGGGTGTGGCACCGTGGCGACGGGCAATGAGGTCGCTAAGCCGCTCGCCGGCTTCGTAGGCACGATCCGGGTCAGCCGTATGAACCCGCAGACGTAAACCTTCTTGCGGGGGACCGAAGACGGCCATGTAGGCCGAAAGCGGCATGTAGAGCTTCCAATCCCAGTGCTGACGTCGATACGGTAGGCTCTCGACGGAATGCACTCCCAGAATGCCCTTCACCAGAAAGGGCACGCCTTTGACGACCACGGTCTCGCCAATCGGGTCCGTCTCCGGTGGGAATAAGGCGTTGCGCAACGGCCTGCTGAGGACGACCACCTCAGGTCCTTCATCTAGATCTCGATCAGTTAGGTAGGAGCCGGTCTCGACGGCGTACGCCTCGCCCAGTACGCGGGGGAGCGCGGAGTCCCCGACTGCCGCCATGTTGACTTGGATGCTTTTTTCGCCATGCTGCACCGTGACGTCTTCGGAATGTCTAGCGACCACGCGCCGCACGTCAGCCACTTCCCTCCGTATGGCCTCGACGTCGTCCAGCGTCAACCGGATGCCCTCGATCCGACCGGACACTGTGACAATCTCCGCACCAAGCGAAGCCACGTTCTTCGCAAAACGTTCGAAGGCGCCCTCGACGAGAACGCTGAGCGTGGTCGCGAACGCGATGCCGAGTGTCGCGCTAAGGACGTTCAAGACCGAGTGGAACGTCCGTTTGCGGATCGTTTGCACTGCGCATCCAACCATGGACCAGAGGGTGGCAGTGCGCCCGGGGAAGGGGGGCAGGGCAGCGGACACCCCGTCCGCAGCAGCAGCGGTTGGCCAAGGACCGGAATCGGCGACAACGCGCCCGTCGCGAAGTTCGATCCGGCGCGATGCCTCCCCGGCAACCGTCCTGTCGTGCGAGACGACGATGACCGTGGCCCCGCGGTCCGCAAGACCTCGCAGAACGGCGACGATCTCGCGGCCGCGGGCCGAATCTAACGCACCAGTGGGCTCGTCCGCCAGAATCACGCGGCCGCCGTTCATCAGTGCGCGCCCGATCGCGACGCGCTGCTGTTCTCCCCCGGACAGCTCGGCGGGCCGAAACTCGGTTTTCCCACCCATCCCCAGCGAATCGAGGAGCGCCATGCTTCGCTTGTTCCGAGCGGGGCCGCCAGCCGCTGCGTAGATCGCGGGCAACGCCACGTTCTCGCGCGCGCTGGCTGTTTCGACGAGGTGATACGACTGGAATACGAACCCGAACCAATCCCGCCGCAAACGCGCAAGCTCGTCGTCGTCCAGCCGAGCGACATCGCGACCGCGAAACCGGTAGCTCCCCTCGGTGGGCCGGTCGAGACAGCCAAGTATGTGTGCTAGGGTCGACTTCCCCGACCCCGAAGGGCCGGTTATGCACACGAACTCCCCCGCACGGATGAGTAACGAGACGCCGTTCAATGCGCGCACCGGCTCCCCGCCCTCCGCCTCGAACACTCGGGTAATGTGCGACAACTCGATCAGAGGCGCGGATCCCGTCAAGTCACTCAGCTTCGTGCCGCCGCATTCCTTCTCGGCATGACTGGGCCACCGCCGCCGCACACTTCCACCCGCTTTGCCGAACCTTGGCTCAATTGCAATGGCAGAATGTATACAGGAACACTCAGCTGCACCTTTGCGGCATGTTGTCGTGCGCCCGCGACCTTCAAAAACGAGCAGCAAACGCCACTAGATGCGGTACTCACGCCTATCGTACCGGAACCCGCCATGCGCCGGCCACGTGCCCTGGCGCCCCTTCTAAGAGCTGCCGCAATCTAAGAGCTGCCGCAATCCAAAAAATGAAACTGCCCGCAGAATTCACGTCGTATCGCCAAACGAATTGTCCGCAGTCGGCGTTGAACTCGGTGGGAACGTGACTATTTGAAGCATTACGGGACGACCGGTTCGTTGCTCCAGCACTTGGCGAACCTCAGTCCGAGTCGCGTCGATAGAAGCCTGATCCTTGACCCATACCCGGATTAGCGCGTTGTTCTTGGCGGTCGCAGAAAATAAGTTCCTGCCGGCATTGAAAGGCACATAGACGCGCGTCGCTAGAGCCACGGCGGTTTTCTCTTCGTCCCAATCGTCTTGGAGATCGGGCAACAGGTCATCTACGAAAGGCGGATGAGCGCCAAGAACGCCTATCACGCGAAATCCGATACCCGCGATAAAGACCTGCTCACCCAACGGTTTAGCATTCGCACGGAAAAGACGATCACGTACCGGCCAACCGATTACGGCCACCTTCGACCCCTCGGCATGGTCGCTCTCCGATACGAACGTTCCAAGGTCAAGTGGCCATGTTGCTCCACCAGCGAAGTTTGCTCGCGGAGTCGAATGCTCGTCGACAATCACGGCTGCTTCAAGGTGGGTCGCTCCAACCCCAACCTTCATGCGCTCCGACAGTTTCATTTCGGCCCGTGCGACGTTCGACACCCTATCGGCAATTGCTTGTGCATCTTCGTGGTCGAGGCCGCCACGCCCGAAGACATTGATCACCCGAATCCGATCATCATCAGCCCAACATCCGGACGAAGCGAACGAGAGCAGCGCCATAACGACCAAGCGAACCGAACAGACCTCGACGTATTTCCCGCTAGTCATGAGGCAGCCTTATGTTCGTTCGACCGGGAATGCCCGTGACTCAGGAAGGCTGAATGCCAGCGCACAAGGCCGGTCCAGGGAGCGCGAACAAATGCCTCCCGCAGTAGACAAGCTCGATGTCGGCGAGGTCTGACAGTCCACTTAAGTGCGATTCAAACCGTAAATGTAGAACCGAGGCGTACGGGCAACACTTGTCGTTCTCCTGCAAGGTATTCCTTTGCAACTCGTCGGTCTGAGGCGGCACTTCATTGGCTTCCTCACACGTTGCGCCCAACCATCACGATTTGCCCGCGAATCTTCATGGCAGCGCGTTCACCGTGGGCCAAGGAATGGTTACCAGTTGTTGCACGCACCTAACCACCAGTTTTTGTGGGAGTTAACGATGTCGGCTTCTACTAACTCCAGGAGATGTTCCCAGTTATCAGTTTCCCCGAGAACGTCTCCAGGGCAATCGACTTCACCGAAGTAGTCGTATGCCTCGGCTGCCTGAGCAACCGCGACGGTTCCGAGCAAGCTAACTACAACAGTCGCTGCGCATTTCCGAGTCTTCACTTGATACACCCTCCTTACCAAAAAGTTCGACCGCAACCGTAGGCGGGTTGGCTTGGTCTGTCAAGAC
>JAPPND010000243.1 GCA_028818795.1 Gammaproteobacteria bacterium
CCTAACGCGCCCGCAAGGGCGCGCGGTCCTAACGCGCCCGCAAGGGCGCGCGGTCGCCCGCGTCATACGCGTCGTGTCGCTGTCGGGACGGGACAAGCCCGTCCCCTACGGTCCCGAGGCAGTTATGGCGTGGTCCGCCCAGCGTTTTGGTGCCGAGGAGAGGACTTGAACCTCCACGGGGTTACCCCCACTAGCACCTGAAGCTAGCGTGTCTACCAATTTCACCACCTCGGCGTGGGCGCGCGACTTTACTACAGCGGGCTGCGGTTGAACACACATCGGGCGGCGTCGGCAAAAGCAATTCAAGGGTGGTCGGATCGCCGCAGCAACGCCTCAAGCTCGGCCACGCGTGCCTCCGGCACCCGCCGTGCCGACTCCGCCTGGCGGCGGGCGGTCTCCGATACCCGGAGCGCCGTGGCGGTCTCCGCATGGTCCAGCAAGAGCTCGCCGGTCACCGGATTGCGGAACCGGAAGCCGTCGCCGTGCGCCACTAGGTCCAGATCCAGCACAACGCTGCGGCAGCCCCCGTCGGGCAGGGCCGGCACCGGTGCATAGATCCCGCCGGCGTCCAAGCGCCAGCTGTTGACCGGACGCGGCAGCTTGCCGATCGGATCGACGAGCCAGAACTCGCGCACGCCGAGCGCCTCGTAGAGGCCCGGCTTCGCCTCGACATCCCGCCGCCACGTCTTGGGCGACAGCAGTTCCATCACCAAGTCCGGCACCGGTGCCTCCCACAGCTTGTAGGACGAGCGCGCCCCACCGCCGGCGCCGAACGACACCAGGAGGTCCGGCGCCATGACCGCAGCCGGATTGCCGCGCTCGAACAGGAGCCCCATGTCCGCTGCGGCTAAGAAGCCCGCGTGCGCCGCGTATCGGCTCCGCAGTGCACCGACCGCGTACGTCCGGAGTTTCTCGTGGGTGAGGCTTTCCACGGTTGCGGAGTCGCTCTCGGGATGGCCCTCGTCGTCATAGCCGACCGGCGGCACCGGTCGGTACAGCGCCCGGGCGTGGCGTGCGGCGAGCGACGGCTGCCGCGCGACGGACGGCACGGCTGTGGCTGCGGCAGCGCGCGTTGTGGGGGAAGGCGATTCGGTAGGCATCATCGGAAAGTACCACAGGTGTTCCTGGCGCAGCGATGGGTGTGCAAGCATGGCCCGCCCCGCGCCGCAGGCGTTACAGACATCGGCCCGGATTCGCGTGCGACATCGCTGAAATTTGCCAGGTCGGCCGGGAACCGTTGTCGGACACGAGATCCGATTGTTCATGGCACTTGCGGCACCGGTCGCTTACGCTGCCGTCTTGTTGTTGTGCTGAGACCGCCGCCATGCCCAAGGGCCGCTTGCTACGGCATGACCGCTCCGGTGGAAGCCGTGGACGGCGGCCATCGGCTATTCGTCTGGCGCCCGGTGCGGTTCGGGACGCGATCGGCGCCATTGGCGAGGCGAGTTGGTCGGAGTTGATCCAGCACCTGCGTCTACCCCGGGGTCCGGCATCGCGGACATTGCGCCGGGTTGTCGACGGGCTTGTCGCCAGCGGCGACGTCGCGCTGTCGAGGAAGGGACGCTATCGACTGACCGACGAGGGCGAAGAGGCCGTGTCGAAGCCGCCGGCCTCGGTGATCGGACGGCTGGAGGGCAGACCGCGATCCTGGTTCGTCGAATCCCTGGACCCGGAGTACAAGCAGCGGATCGACCTCGTCGACGAACCCCACGCGCCGCCGGGGGCGGTGGTCGAAGTGGAGATTCTTGCCACGACGTTTGCCGGGGTGACCGGACGCGTCAAACGCCTTGTGGAAGCGGGGGGCGAGTCGTCCCGAGCAGCTGCCGCGATGTTGGCCGCCTACCGCATCCCCACGACTTGGCCCGCGGAAATAGACCGGGTCGAAGTGCCTGCGTCCGTGTCTCGGAACGTTGCCGAGGCCCGGAAGGATCTTCGCGGCATGTCCCTGGTGACGATCGACGGGGCCGACGCGCGAGATTTCGATGATGCGGTGTTCGCGGTACCACGACGCAACGGCTGGCGCCTCGTGGTCGCCATCGCGGACGTGGCCCACTACGTCAAGACCGGTTCCGCACTGGACCGGGAAGCCCGGGAGCGGGGCAATAGCGTCTATTTGCCCGACCGCGTCGTCCCGATGCTGCCGGAGAAACTGTCCAACGGGATTTGCTCGCTGGTGCCCCGCGAGGACCGGCTCGCGATGGTGTGCGATATGCGGGTAACCCGCGAAGGCCGCGTGTCCGGGCACGAGTTCTACGAGGCGGTCATTCGCTCCCATGCCCGGTTGACCTACACCGAGGTGGGGCGCTTTCTCGAAGGCGGGCACCTACAGGTCGGAGACGATGTCGCGGCGTCCCTCGGTGCACTGCACGACGTCTACCGCGCGTTGACGTCGCGCCGCGACGAACGCGGTGCCCTCGACCTCGATACCCGGGAAACAGCCATCGAACTGGACGACGAGGGGATGCCGACGGCTATCGAACCAATCGAGCGCAACGACGCTCATCGCCTGATCGAGGAGGCGATGATTGCCGCCAACGTGGCGGCGGCGAGCCACCTCGAATCCCGAAAGGACGGCACGGACCGCTCGCCGCCACCGGTGTATCGCGTCCATGAACCGCCGGCACCCGAGAAGATCGAGGCGCTCGCGCTGGCACTGCGACTTGTCGGCGAACGCCTTCCCAACTCATCGCCGACGCCTGCCGAGTTGTCGGCCGTCCTCGCCCGGGCGCGCGAGAAGTCCTCCTGGCCGTCGTGGATCTGGGAGATCCTCGTGTTGCGCTCCCTCGCCCAGGCCCGCTACGAACCGCGCCGGCTCGGCCACTTCGGCCTGGCCTTGTCGACCTACGCCCACTTCACGTCGCCCATCCGCCGCTATGGGGATCTGCTCATTCATCGGATGCTCAAGGGCGAACGCATATCCGCCGACGACCTGGAAGCGGCTGCATCGCACATCTCGATGGCGGAGCGCCGAGCGGAGGACGCGGAACGTGCGGTCGATGCCTGGCTGAAGTGCGTCTACGTCGAGGGACGCATCGGCGAGACCTTCCCGGGGACCGTCGCCTCGGTCGTGGAATTCGGATTGTTCGTCGAACTCGATGGCCTGTTCGTGCAGGGCCTCCTGCATATCTCGAAGCTGGGGCGCGACTACTACCACTACGTGCCCGAGTCGATGACCCTCGTGGCGGAACGGTCCGGGGCAAGGGTTGGGCTGGCCGATCGTCTGGCGGTCGTCATCGAGGAGGTGTCGGTGGCCACTGGACGCATCGATCTCGCCTTGGCGTCCGGGGTAGGACGCCGGGGTCGACGAAGGAGGCGTCGTGGCGGATACGCAACAACCCGGCGTTGATTGGATATTCGGCGTCCACGGCGTGCAGGCGTTGCTCGACGTGTCGCCGCAGGACGTGCGCCGCCTGGTCATTGCCGACGGCACCCGCAACCGTCAGGTCTCCCTGTTGACCGCGACTGCGCGAGCGGCGGGCGTTCGCATCGAGCGCGTACCCAGGCAAGCGCTTGACCGCTACCTCAAGCGAGCGAAGTCCGGGCGTTCGGACATCGGCGGTGTCGTGAACCACCAGGGCGTTGCCGCCGAGAGACACGCGTTCGCACCGTCCACCGAATCGGACCTCGAGACGCGTTGGCCGTCGTTCGAGGATCCATTACTCGTCGTCCTGGACGGCATCGAAGATCCGCGCAACTTGGGTGCGTGTCTGCGCACCGCCGAGGCGGCCGGGGCGGATGCCGTACTGATTCCCCGGCATGGTTCGGCGCCGCTGTCCTCCGCCGCTGCCAAGGCGGCAAGCGGAGCCATGGAACGCCTTTTTGTCGTGGAAGTGGCCAATCTGGCGCGCCGTTTGGCGTGGCTCCAGGCGCAGGGCGTTTGGGTAAGCGGCGGGGTCGAGGACGAGACCGCTATGACCTACTCGGAGGTCGACTACCGGGGCGTGGCAGCCATTGTCGTGGGCGGCGAGGGTCGCGGTCTGCGTCGGCTCACCCGCGAGCGTTGCGACCACCTAGTACGCATCCCCATGGCAAGCACCATGCCGAGCCTCAATGTCTCGGTGGCCCTTGGGGTGTTGCTCTTCGAAGCGGTTCGCCAACGCGCCGAACAAAGGCCGTAGGGGCGAGGGCGCCGTATCGGCTCCTTGCGTCGCTCATCCGCGATGCCAGGGCGCAACCAGGCCTTGCCTTGATGGCGCCGTTCATTCAATCTCGGTCGAGTGCGGAGCTTGGAGAAGGCAAAGGTGCTCAGTTTGCGTCACCGTATAGCAATGATCGTCGCCATTTGTCTGGCTCCATCGCTCGCCCTCGACTCTTCGGCCCGGGCGGGCGATGTCAAGGCAACGACCCGCGCCGAACTCGTGGAACGGCTCGAACGGGTCGTCGAGACCGGCCTAGGAGCTTCCTCGCTAAAGATCGAGAGCGTTGGAGGCCTGATTGGAGTCCACTTCGACACAACCCTTGTCGCCGCTCTCCGGATACTCGCGAATGGCGCTTCGCGACCTGTCTATCTGCATCCAGATGTCGATTTGTCACGAGAGGTAGAGATGACTGTTGCCGGAACCCAAGAAGAAGTGGTCCGTGCCGTGGCCGAACACGCGGGACTCGCTGCGAGCGCCAATCCGACCGGATTCGTCGTTGCCGAGGATCGACTGCTCACGGACCCCGATTGGATCGATCAGGCTGTCGTGCTGTCTGGCGTGCCGAACAAGCGCGTCCGCCTAGACATCGACCTCGAGGTCGATGGCGAGGCCATCCCGATCCCGGTGCTCATCGTGGGACAATCCAACTGGACGGGGTTCGAGGCGGGTAAGTGCCACATCAACATGGTAGCCCGCAGGATCGACGACGAGGGAGTCGATCTCGAACTAAGGCAGTTCTCTTCCGTGGGCAACAGCACGGGTTGGGAGAAGGAGATCCCCTACGGAATGCGGCGGACGCTAATCGATGGCCAAATCCCGGGCAAGGATGGGGATTCGTGCCGGGTCTCGCTGCTCGCGTCCGCCTACGAACTCGACTGGAGTCGCTACCCGAATGCCGGGGACGGCGAGACGCCAGAAGCGAACGTGGAGGCGTCGCCCAAGGAAAACGGTGACGACGCAGGCACGGAACCCAACGGCGGCTGACGGGCATTGCGAGGACATGGTCACGGACCACCATGCCGCTTTCGCAAAGCTGGGCTTCGTCGACCTGGGCTGCGTTCTCGACCCCGAGGAAGTCGCGCATTGGCTGGGCCTCTTCGACGACGACCGACAACGCTATCCCTACTTCTGGCACCCCTACGGCCACCACCAGCAGGCCAACTACGACGCCTTGGTGACCACTCCCGCATTCGACGGATTGATCCGGCATCCCAAGCTGCTCCCCATCGTCGAGTCGCTGCTCGGCGGCCCGGCCTGCTTCGGCGAGATCGGGCTCAGGCGAATGTCCGCGTATTCCGGCGAGCCTCACCAGCAATGGCACCGGGACCGCGCCCCCTGGCTCGATCACCCGCTGCGTATCGACTACTTGCAACTCATGGTCTACCTGACCGACGTCGACGAGGACACCCACTGCTTCTCGCTCTCGCCGGAGTCGGTCGACGAGCCGATCCTCAGCGAGACGAAGGCCCAGTTGCAGCGCGGCGTCTACGATCTCCACGGACCGGCGGGCACCTGCGCACTGTGCAATGCCGCGATCCTGCACACCGCGACCACCCGACCGACGGAGGTGGAGCGCAAGACCGTCCAGATCTACTACGGACACCGCGACCGCGCGCCGCTGGCGAACGACTCGGCGATTCCCGCGACGCTGTGGCGCGATCACACGGACCCGGAGACGCGGGCGTTCTACGGCGTGTTGAACGAGCGAACGCGGCTCATGTTGTCCGCCTTCCCCGACAAGAAGGACGCGTAGGGGCGACCCTAACGCGCCCGCAGGGCGCGCGGTCGCCCGTCCTAGGGCAACGCAAGGCGTCAGCCGGTTGCCACGAGAATGCGCGAGCATTCTCGAAACGCGCCCGAAG
>JAPPND010000096.1 GCA_028818795.1 Gammaproteobacteria bacterium
TTCGCCGGACAGGCGGGTCCACGCTACAACATCGGGTTCAGGTACAAGCTCTAGGTATCCCCTCTCCGGCTGCACTTCGGTGCAGCCGTTTTTTTCGTATCATCGGAGCGATTTCGCAATGCTCGCCGTCATCGCGCGGGCGGCTGAATGGCGATGAACCGCGCAATCCGGAAGGTCGTAATCGTCGGTGGTGGCACGGCAGGCTGGATTACGGCCAACGTCGTCGCCGCCGAGTGTCGACGAACTCACCGCGAGGTGTCCCTAGTCGAGTCGCCGGATGTCCCGACGATCGGCGTCGGCGAAGGCACATGGCCGTCGATGCGCATGACGCTGCGCCGTATGGAGCTCTCGGAAGCCGAGTTCGTTCGAACGTGTGATGCGAGCTTCAAGCAGGGCACGCGCTTCTACGGCTGGTCGGGTCGCAGGGAGCGGGATGACTACTGCCATCCATTCAGCCTGCCCGTCGAATACGCGAGTCTGAATCCCGCGACTTATTGGTTGGCGTCTGGGTCGAAAACACCGTTCGCCGAATTCGTGACGCCGCAGGCCAAGTTGATCGAACTAGGCTTGGCACCCAAGCAGGCCACGACGCCGGAATACGCGTTCGCGTTCAACTACGCCTACCATCTCGATGCGGGCCGATTCGCCTCGTTGCTTAAGCAAAAGGCCGCGGGTGCCGGTGTGAGGTACATCGTCGGCAATGTAGAACACATTGACCCGTCCCCCGACGGTGACATCGCCGCAGCAGTGCTTGACACGGGCGAACGCCTCGAAGGCGATCTGTTCGTCGATTGCACGGGCCAACGCGCGTTGTTGATCGGTGGTCACTACGGCGTGCGATTGGTTTCTGTTAGGGATTGGCTGTTCAATGATCGGGCCATCGCGGTGCAGGTTCCCTATGGGCGCCCCGATGCGCCAATCGCGTCGGCGACGTATGCGACAGCACAATCGGCGGGCTGGGTCTGGGATATCGGCCTGCAGACCAGGCGAGGCGTGGGCTACGTGCACTCGAGTGCGCATGTCGACGACGACAAGGCGCATGCGACGTTGCAGGACTATGTCGAGCGAACGTCGCCGGGGATTGACGTCGGCACGCTGTCGTACCGGACGATACCGTTCGAGCCCGGTTACCGTGCGGTGTTCTGGCACAGGAACTGCGTCGCGGTCGGGTTGTCCGCAGGTTTCGTCGAACCTCTGGAGGCATCGGCGCTGGCGCTGATCGAACAGTCGGCGGCCATGATCGCGGCGCAGCTGCCCCATGACCGACACATCATGGAAGTCGTCGCCAAGCGCTTCAACTCGAAGATGCACCATCACTGGGAGCGAATCGTCGAATTCCTGAAACTGCACTACGTCACAAGCGTCCGGACGGACGAGTACTGGCGCGACAACCGAGAACTCTCGTCGTGTCCGGAGAGTTTGCGCGACAAACTGACCCTTTGGCAGCAGCAAACGCCTTGGCACGATGACGCGCCGCGCGTCGACGAGTTGTTTCCATCGGCAAGCTACCAGTACGTACTCTACGGGATGGGCTTCGCCCCCAAGTTCGAGGTCCGAAACACGTCGTCCTCGGACGAATCGCGCAGCCGGGCGGATCGCCTGTTGCACGACACGCGTTCGAAATCGGAACGCCTCGCCGAGGTGCTGCCGGACAATCGGTCTCTGTTGTGTAGCATCATCGGGCAGGCGAACCGACGAGAAAACCGTGGCTGATTACGCGCTGTTGAACAACGTCGACCATCAGGACGTGAGGATCATCACCGAGCGGTCCTCGCGCTACGGCGACAACGTGATGCTCGCGCTGACGTTCCCCTTCGAGTTCCGGAATGTTCAAGCCCACTATCCGATCCTGTTCCAGAACGATGCCGGTGGTGGCTACTACCCCGTCGCACTGTTCGGCTTCGAGAAGGGGGAGAACCTGTTCCTCGATGACGGCGGCTGGCACGCCGGGTACATCCCCGCGATGATCCAGCGCGAGCCGTTCCTGATCGGCTACCAGGAGTCCGCCGACGATGGCGTGGGCGAGAGAACGCGAGTGTTGTCCCTCGACGTGGAACATCCGCGCGTCAATACCAAGGTGGGCGAGCCCCTTTTCCAACCCCTGGGCGGCAGGACGCCCTTCCTGGAGAATGCCGCCAACCTGCTCGAGACGATCTACCTGGGGATCGAGCACAACAAGGCGTTCGTCGCCGCCTTGCAGGAACACGATCTGCTCGAGGCCTTGACGTTCGAGATCGCATTGCAGGACGGCACCCGGAACCAGTTGATCGGGTTTCACTGCCTCGTCGAGGAGAAGGTGCAGGCGCTGTCCGGCGCGGCGCTGGGCCAGTTCAACGACAAGGGGTACCTGATGCCGATGTTCATGGCGCTGGCGTCCCTTGCCAACATAGAGCGCCTCGTCGAACTGAAGAACAAGCGGGGAGCCCGGTAGATGGCCGCCAGTGCGGATCTTCGGCGTATGGAGTCGATCGAATGTCCGGATGGGGTCGTTCCGGACGTTGTATTGGATGCGGCCGAACCCGTTGTGTTGCGAGGATTGATCCGGGATTGGCCGGCGGTTCGGGAATGCAGCACCTCGATTTCGGCCGCTGCGGGCTACCTGTCGAAGTTCTGGACGAGCGCACCGGTAACCGCCTACATCGGCAAGGCGTCGATCAACGGGCGGTTCTCGTACAACGAGGACTTCACCGGATTCAACTTCGAGCGCGGCAAGGCACCGCTTGAGCAGATTCTCGACAAGCTCGCCGAGTCGGAGCGCGAAGACCGGCTTGCCACCATCTACGTGGGCTCGACACCCGTTGACGGTTGGCTACCCGGTTTCCGCGCCGACAACGATGTCGCGCTGCCGGTCCCGGACCCGCTGGCGAGTTTCTGGCTTGGCAGCCAGGCCCGGATCTCCGCGCATTTCGACTTTCCGGACAATCTGGCCTGCGTGGTTGCGGGGGCAAGGCGGTTCACGCTCCTGCCGCCGGATCAGATCGGCAACCTCTACGTCGGGCCGCTCGATCCAACGCCTTCGGGTCAGGCGATCAGCCTCGTGGACTTCGATGATCCGGACCTGGCGCGCCATCCGCGGTTCCGAGAGGCGCTCAGTGAGGCCCGGTCGGCGGAGCTCCATCCGGGCGACGCCATCCGCATACCGAGCATGTGGTGGCATCACATCGAGTCGCTCAAGCGCTTCAATCTGCTCATCAACTACTGGTGGTGCACGTCGCCCGCCGCCATGGGCTCGCCGACCGACGCCCTCATGCACGCGATCCTGTCGCTGCGGGATCTGCCCGAGCGGCAGCGGGAAGCCTGGCGCGGACTCTTCAATCACTACGTATTCGATGCCGATGAAGAGGTCTATCGGCACATTCCCGAGCGCGGCAGGGGGTGCTTGTCGACACTCGACGACGCGGGGGCAAAGCGGTTGCGCGCGCTGCTGCTCAACAGGTTGAACCGGTAGTAGAACCGGAACGGAGGCGGTTTTGGAGCACAGGAAAATCCACAAGGTCGTGATCGCCGGCGGCGGCACCGCAGGATGGATGGCGGCGGCATCGTTGGCGAAGCTTCTCGGCAAGACGCTCGACATCACCTTGGTCGAATCGGACGAGATCGGCACGGTGGGCGTGGGCGAGGCCACGATCCCCACGCTGCTCACCCTGCATGAGCTCTTGAAGATCAAGGAACAGGATTTCGTGAAGGCGGTGCAGGGCACCTTCAAGCTCGGCATCTCCTTCGAGAACTGGCGGGACGTGGGCGAGCACTATATCCATTCCTTCGGCTGGACCGGGAAGGATAGTTGGGCGGCGGGTTTCCAGCACTTCTGGCTCAAGGGCCGGAAGATGGGCATCAGCCGGGAGTTCGGCGAATACTGCAAGGAATGGGTCGCGGCCAAGCGGAATCGCTTCGCCGTTCTGCCCAACCACGGACTCAACTATGCCTACCACTTCGATGCGTCCCTGTACGCGAGATTCCTGCGCGGCATGGCCGAGGAGCATGGTGCCGTGCGGCAGGAGGGCCGCATCGAGGTCGTCGAGCAGGATCCGGCAAGCGGCTACATCACGGGGATCCGCCTGCAGTCTGGCCAGCTCGTCGAAGGCGACCTGTTCATCGATTGCACAGGTTTCCGGGGCCTCCTGATCGAACAGACCCTCAACGCCGGCTACGAGGATTGGCGACATTGGTTGCCATGCGACGCCGCGGTCGCCGTGCAAACCGAAGCCCAGGCGCCGCCGATCCCCTACACCCGTTCCATCGCGAGAGAGGCTGGCTGGCAGTGGCGGATTCCGCTGCAGCACCGGGTCGGTAACGGCGTGGTGTTCAGTTCCGCACACTGGTCCGACGACGAGGCGGTGGCCCGTTTGCTGGGCAGTGTCGAGGGTGCCGTGCTCACCGAGCCCCGGGTCATCAAGTTCCACACCGGGCAGCGTCGCCGGCACTGGCACAAGAACTGCGTCGCCATGGGGCTCGCATCCGGGTTCATCGAGCCATTGGAGTCGACGAGCATCCACCTGATCCAGCGCAGCATCATCCGCTTGATGCAGATGTTTCCCTACGACGGCATCCGGCAGCCCGACGTCGACGAGTTCAACAACCAGATGAAGTTCGAGATCGACAACGTGCGCGACTTCATCGTCTTGCACTATCACGTCACGAATCGTCGGGATACGCCGTTCTGGCGCCATTGCGCCACCATGGACATACCCGATTCGCTTCGGCATCGCATCGAACTGTTCAGGCAAGCCGGCCGGGTGTTCAAGGTGCCGACGGAGTTGTTCGGCGAAAACTCGTGGATCCAAGTGATGCTCGGCCAGGGTCTCCTTCCCGAGCAGTACCATCCGATCGTCAACATGATGAGCGACGACGAACTGACCCGGTTCCTTTCGGGCATTCACTCTACGGTCGCCAACATGATCGGGCAGCTTCCCGAGCATCAGCGGTTCATCGATCACTATTGCAAGGCGAGTCCGGCGTAGGGACGACCTTTGCAGTCGCCCTCGCCGACGGAACGAAGCCGTTTCTCACACGTGTCGCGACCAAACGGACGACGAGTATTGACAACGTTGTCAACCGCACCGTAACGTGTCGTGGGTGGTACGTCGCCAGCCTGCTTTGACCAAGTGCAAACACCGATGCGTGAAATAGCTTCGCGATGGCGAGCGAGCGCCAAACGGCTCGATCCCGCGCACCCGTCTGAACGACGGGTTCAGCGCACTGTTGAGCAATGCCTGCGGAGCCTCAGCCTCGAACAGAAGGTCGGTCAGATGGTCCAAGCGGAGATCGCCAATGCGACGCCCGAGGAGGTTGCCGAATTCGCCTTGGGTTCCATTCTGAACGGCGGCGGCAGCTTCCCGGGCGGCGACAAGCACGCTAGCGTCGACGACTGGCGGGCTCTCGCCGACGCATACCACGACGCCGTCCGGCGAAGCACGCAGTCGGACCGCGCCGTGCCCATCCTTTGGGGTACGGATGCGGTCCATGGCCATTCGAACGTCTACGGTGCCACCGTGTTTCCCCACAATATCGGCCTCGGGGCCGCACGCGACGGCGACCTGATGGAAGCCATCGCTGTTGCCACCGCCCAGGAGGTGGCCGCCACGGGGATCGACTGGACCTTCGCACCGACGCTGGCGGTCGCGCGGGACGACCGCTGGGGTCGCACCTACGAAAGCTATGCGGAGCACCCCGATGTGGCGGTCGACTACGCGTCCCGCGTTGTCACCGGTCTGCAGGGCGTGCCCGGCGAAGCGGGATTCCTAGGCCCGGGCCGGATTTTGGCCACGGGGAAACATTTCCTTGGGGAAGGCCATACCACGGATGGCCGGGACCAGGGCGATGTCGCCTGCACCGAGGAGACACTGCGCGATTTGCATGCCCGCGGACACCAGGCGGCGATCGCGGCCGGGGTGCAAACGGTCATGGCCGCCTTCAACAGTTGGCACGGCACCAAGGTCCACGGCCACCGCTATCTGTTGAGCGATGTATTGAAGGGCGCCCTTGGTTTCGATGGTTTCGTGGTTAGCGACTGGGATGGATTCCTGCAGGTCGCCGAGGACCGCGCCGAGGCAACCGGACGCTCCGTGAATGCGGGAGTCGATATGCTGATGGTGGGTGTGGAGTGGCGCGCCGCCTACCACGATCTGCTTCAGCAGGTCTCCACCGGCGCCGTCTCCATGGCCCGGATCGACGATGCGGTGAGGCGCATCCTGCGTGTGAAGGCGCGGGCGGGACTGTTCTCCCGTCCTCGGCCGTCCCGGCGCGGCGCGGTCGAGGGACCGGGCGTCGGCGACCCGGTCCATCGGAAACTGGCACGGCGGGCGGTTCGCCGGTCGCTGGTTCTGCTCAAGAACGACGGCGTGCTGCCACTGCGCCGCGACATCAGGGTGCTGGTCGCGGGAGACGGCGCGGACAACATCGGCAAACAGTGCGGCGGCTGGACCCTCACTTGGCAGGGTACCGGGAACGACAACACGGACTTCCCCAACGGTACGTCGCTTTTCGATGGATTCGTTCAGGCGACGGCCAACCACGGTGGCGCCGCGACACTCAGTCCAGACGGCGAGTTCGCGCAGGATCCGCCCGACGTTGCCATCGTGGTCTTCGGCGAAGACCCGTACGCGGAAGGAGATGGCGACCGCGACCACCTGAGCTATTCGGCGCTTGATTCGGAACCCCTCGCGATCCTGCGGCGGTTGCAGGAACGACGCATCCCCACCGTGTCGGTCTTCCTCACGGGGCGACCCATGTGGGTGAACCCGGAGCTCAATGCGTCGAACGCCTTCGTTGTCGCGTGGCTACCCGGGACCGAGGGCGGGGGCGTGGCCGATGTGCTGTTTCGCGGCCCCAACGGCAAGTTGGATCATGACTTCCACGGTCGGCTGTCGTTTTCCTGGCCGCGCCATGCCATGCATACGCCGCTGAATGTCGGCGACACCGACTACGGGCCGTTGTTCCCCTATGGTTTCGGCTTGCGATACGGCGACGCTGCCGCCGACCGCCCCGGTCGGTTCGACGAGAGCGATTCCGCGCGCGGCTTGCCGGCCAGTGACAGACCTCGCACAGTGGGCTCCGCCTACCCGAGGTGATGGTCGGACCCGATTCGGTCGAATAGCGCTGGTCCCGATCAGCCGCCTGACCGGATGCGAATCCTGCTTGTTCGCCGCGCCGGTCCTGTTGCGCCTCGATACGCCAAACCCCTAGAATGGCTACGGTTCCGGTGAGGAGGGAATCGCTTCGCTCGCCGGACTTTCTCGTGGGCGCATGGATGGCAAGGGGATTCTTAACCGCAGCGGTGCGATGTAAGCGCCGGCAGCGACACCGATGAAAGCGACCAACATCGCCGATCCCACCTACTTCCACAAGGTCGTGGACTGCCAATGGGCGTGCCCGGCGCACACGCCCGTGCCCGACTACATTCGCCTGATCGCCGAGGAACGCTTCACCGAAGCGTACATGCTGAACTGGGATTCGAACGTCTTCCCGGGCATCCTCGGACGAACCTGCGACCGACCCTGCGAGCCTGCCTGCCGGCGCGTCCGCACCGAGGAGAAGCCGGTCGCGATTTGCCGCTTGAAGCGCGTTGCCGCGGACCACAAGGGCGATATTTCCGACTATCTGCCACGGGTTCCTAAGAAGAAGAACGGCAAGCGCATCTGTCTCATGGGTGCCGGTCCGGCATCGCTCGCCGTGGCGCGGGATCTCCTGCCGTTCGGCTACGAGATCGACATGTTCGACCGGGATCCGGCAGGCGGCGGCATGATGCGCAGCCAGATTCCCGCGTTCCGGTTGCCCGCGGACGTCCTGGAGGAGGAGGTGGACCTCATCCTCAACATGGGCGTCAACGCCCAGTTCGGCTACGAGATCACGAGCATGAAGGAAATGCTCGACATGGACTACGACGCCTATTTCGTCGGTACCGGCGCCCCGCGGGGTCGCGATCTGGATCTTCCGGGCCGCCAGGAGGTCGACGACCACATCTCGATCGGCATCGACTGGCTCTCAAGCGTCGCCTTCGGACACACGTCGTCCATCTCCGGCAAGGTGATCGTGATGGGCGGCGGCAATACCGCCATGGACTGCTGCCGCACGTCGAAGCGTTTGGGCGCCGAACGCGTCACCGTGGTGGTCCGCTCCGCCTTCGATGTCATGAAGGCGTCGGAGTGGGAGAAGGAAGATGCCATGTCGGAGGGCATCCCGATCATCAACAACCGCCCGCCGAAGGAGTTCCTGCACGACAACGGCAAGCTCACCGGCATCGTCTTCGAATGCGTGCGGCCGATCCCCGACGGCAAGGGCCGCTACCGCTACGAGCCGAGCGGCGAGCCCGACGTCGTCATGGAATGCGACCACGTGCTGATGGCCATCGGCCAGGAGAACCACTGCCCGTGGGTCGAGAGAGACGCGGGCATCGAGTTCGACAAGTGGGACTGCCCGATCCTCGACGAGGACACCCTGCAGTCCAGCCACCCAAAGGTGTTCTTCGGCGGCGACTCGGCGCTCGGGCCCGAGAACATCATCTGGGCATCGGCGCACGCCCACAAGGCGGCCATCTCGATCCACTTGATGTGCCAGGGCAAGGACATCAAGAAGGACCGCCCGCCGGAAGGCGTCAACCTGATCAGCCAGAAGATGGGCGTCCACCAGTGGAGCTACGACGCCGAGCACGACGACTCCAAGCGCTTCCTGGTGCCCCACGCCAACAAGCGCAAGGCGCTGGACAACATCAAGATCGAGGTGGAACTCGGCTTCGATGCCCGGTTGGGACTCAAGGAAGCGCAACGTTGTCTCAACTGCGACGTGCAGACCGTGTTCACGGAGAGCTTGTGCATCGAGTGCGACGCCTGCGTCGACATCTGCCCGATGGACTGCATCACGTTCACCCCCAACGCCGAAGAGCCCGAGTTGCGCACGACGCTGACGGCGCCGGCAGAGAACGACGAGCAGGACATCTACGTGTCCGAGGAACTTCCCACCGGGCGGATCATGGCCAAGGACGAGGACGTCTGCCTGCACTGCGGGTTGTGCGCGGAGCGCTGCCCCACCAACGCCTGGGATATGCAGAAGTCGGTGATCCACACCCCGCAACTGGGTTCCTACGCGGCAGGGTAACCCGGTGACCGACAAGGCAACTCCCGCCGTCCCCGAGGGGGACTCGGTGGCCAACGGCGTGAATGATCGGCGAACGTCCTACAACGATTTCGTGATCCGCTTCGCGAACGTCAACGGCTCGGGCTCGGCCTCCGCGAACGGCATGTTCGCCAAGGCGCTGTTCCGCATGGGCATCCCGGTGGCGACCCGCAATATATTCCCGTCCAACATCGAGGGTCTGCCCACCTGGTTCGAAGTGCGCGTCTCGGAGAGAGGCTATGCGGGGCGGCGCGAGGGTATCGACATCATGGTGGCGATGAACGCCGAGACCTTCGCGGAGGACGTGGCGTCGCTGGTGCCGGGTGGCTTCCTGCTCTACGACAACTCGAAGGAACTCGACGTACGCCTGCGTCGAAGCGACATCAACCTGGTCGGGGTGCCGATCTCGCAACTCGTGCTGCCCGAGTTTCCGAATCCCAAGCACCGGGCGTTGTTCAAGAATATCGTCTACGTGGGTGCTCTCTCGGCCCTGATCAACATCGACTTCGACGTCATCACCGGCATGGTGTCGGCGCAGTTCAAGGGCAAGGACGATCTGATCGCGCCGAACATCCATGCTCTCGAGATCGGTCGCCACTACGTGCTCGACTACCTGGACTGCCCGCTGCCGATCCAGGTGCGCTACTCGAACGGCGCGAGCGACAAGATCCTGGTCGACGGCAACACGGCCGCAGCCATCGGCGCGATCTACGGCGGCGCGACGGTTTGCGCGTGGTATCCGATCACGCCCTCGACGTCTCTGGCGGAGGCATTCGAGCAATACTGCAACCGGCTGCGCGTGGACGAGAACGGCGAGCGCAACTTCGCGATCATCCAGGCCGAAGACGAACTGGCGGCAATGGGCATCGTCATCGGCGCGGGGTGGAACGGCGCCCGGGCGTTCACGGCGACCAGTGGTCCGGGGCTGTCGTTGATGACCGAATTCTTAGGCCTCGCCTACTTCGCCGAAATTCCCGCCGTGCTTTGGGACATCCAGCGCACCGGACCGTCCACAGGCATGCCGACCCGCACCCAGCAGGGCGACCTGCTGTCCGCGGCGTACGCGTCCCACGGCGACACGCGGCACCCGCTGCTGTTCCCGTCGACGCCCAACGAGTGCTTCGACTTCGCGGTCGCGGCGCTGGATCTCGCCGACCGCCTGCAGACCCCGATCCTGGTGATGTCGGACCTCGAACTGGGCATGAACGACAACCTCGCCGATCCCTTCACCTGGGACGACGAGCGCAGCTACGACCGCGGCAAGGTGCTCGGCGCGGACGACCTGGAGAGGATCGAGACCTTCGGCCGCTATCTCGACGTGGACGGCGACGGCATCGGCTACCGGACGCTGCCGGGCACGCACCCCGAGAAGGGCGCGTTTTTCACGAGGGGTACGTCGCGGGACGAGTACGCCGCCTACACGGAAGCGCCGGAACACTACAGTGCCAATATGGACCGCCTGCTCAAGAAGTGGGAAACCGCCCGCGAGCTCGTGCCCGCACCGGTCATCGAGGAGCAGGGGCGCGTGATCGGCATCGTCTTCTACGGCACCACGGCGCTGCCGATCCCGGAAGCCTTGGACCGTCTCCTCGAGGACGGCGTCGAGGTCGACACCATGCGCCTGCGGGGCTTCCCGTTCACCGACGAGGTACGCGATTTCATCGACCGCCACGAGATCGTCTTCCTCGCCGAGCAGAACCGGGACGCGCAGATGAAGACGCTGCTCGTCAACGACCTGGGGCTTGATCCGGCCCGGATCGACTCGGTGCTCTACTACGGCGGCTTCTCGATTTCGGCGGACACCATCTACGAGCAGGTGAGCGAACGGCTCGTCGAATACAACGTGCCGCGGCTTCGGGCCGTCGGCGGCGGTGGCGGGCGCGGGACCGCGCCCCGGAAGGACAGGGAGTACCGGCCATGACCTTCGTCGTCAAACCCCGGATTCGGCACCCGTTGCTGCCGGTCAACGAACTCGGACTCACCCGGCGCGACTACGAGGGCTCGGTGTCGACCCTGTGCGCCGGCTGCGGCCACGACTCGGTGTCCGCCGCCATCGTCCAGGCCTGCGCCGAACTGTCGCTGCCGCCGCACAAGTTCGCCAAGGTGTCCGGCATCGGCTGCTCGTCGAAGACCCCGAGCTACTTCCTCAGCCACTCCCACGGCTTCAATTCGGTGCACGGACGGATGCCGTCGGTGGCGACGGGCGCCAATCTCGCCAACCGCGAACTCTATTGCATCGGCGTCTCCGGCGACGGCGACAGCGCCTCCATCGGCATCGGCCAGTTCGCGCACATCGTGCGCCGGCGCATCAACATGCTCTATGTCGTCGACAACAACGGCACCTACGGGCTTACCAAGGGCCAGTTCTCGGCGACCAACGACAAGGGGTCCACCAGCAAGAAAGGCGTGCCGAACCTCTACGAGCCCATCGACCTGGTGTCCTTGGCGCTGCAGATCGGGGCGAGTTTCGTGGCGCGCAGTTTTTCGGGCGACAAGCGGCAACTGGTTCCGCTCATCCAGGCGGGCCTGATGCACAAGGGTTTCGCGTTCATCGACGTGATCTCGCCCTGCGTCGCGTTCAACAACCACAACGGCTCGACCAAGAGCTACGACTACGTACGCGGCCACTCGGAGCGGCTCGTCAGCGCCGACTTCATCGCCCCCGGCGAGGAGATCACCGTCGACTACGACTCCGGCGCGCTGGAAGACGTCGCCATGCCCGACGGCTCGACCCTGCGTCTGCGCAAACTCGACGCGGACTACGATCCCCGGGACCGGATCCAGGCGCTGACGCAGGTGCAACGCTCGGCGGAGGCCGGCGAGGTGGTCACCGGGTTGCTGTACGTGGATGCGGACGCGGCGGATTGCCACGATGTGCTCGGGACGCCCACGGCACCGTTGAACGCCCTGGACGAGTCCGTGCTTTGTCCGGGCGCCGAGGCGTTGGAGGGAGTCAACGCGCAGTTGCGGTGAGCGATCGGAACCACGGGCGCTACGGCACCGGAGGCCGATAGCGGTGCGAGTGAACGAACAAATCGGAGTTGATCCCAATTTGCTCGGCATCAAGCCATGAGAACCGCTTTCGTTCCAATTGTCGGCCTCATGGCCGTACTCGTCGCGACGATGGCCGACGCCCAGGCACCTGCTGCTGGCATTGTGCTGGGTGGTCCCCAAGGACACGGGTTCGTCGGTTCCGTTTTCACCAGGGATCGCAACCCACCGCTCCGATTCGCAGCGGAAACCCTGAGCAACGACGCTTGCGCGATGCGACGCGGCCAGTCATGCGTGCGCTACGCGGTCACGGCATCGTCGGGGGAGCTTCTTCTGAGGGCCGAGACAGACCTACGGCTGCCGGACAGTGGCCGGTACTTTGTCCGGTACGACTTTGGTGGCGGGGCTCTTCGGATCGCGGTCTACGCCATCGATCCCGATCGAGGCATCGAACGGGTGTTCGCGCGAAACGGGTCGGCAACAGGATTGTTGCACCTTGGAGTGTTTCGGAGCGGGGATGCCAACTACCTTTTGGCCGAACAACGCAACAATGAACATTGGAAGTCCGCCTTCGAGCTTGCGGGATCGCGAGACAAGGGCTTCGAGCTTGTCGCCGTCAAGGCGGATCGTGTTCGCGTGTTCGCCGATGGCCTAAGGTCCACGATGGCCCACAGTGCGGAGCGGGGGGCCTATGTGAGGTTCCTCGATCACAGAACCATCGAGTTCATTCCGGAGTAGCTTGCCACAACTCCGGGATGCCTCTTACCCCGGTATGGGGTCCGGCACCGCGACGCCGACGGTCTCGGCAACCGGCAACTAGCCGAGCACGGTCTAGGCAGCGCAGTACCGTGATAGCCGAGAATGTCCGAGCACAATAAAGCGACATGATCGACGACGACCCGGATACCGATTATGGATACTATGGGGTCAAAATCTCCAGCGGGTATCGGAACCCCCCGTCGCAACGACAGAATTGGCGGAGAGTCTGACGGCAAGCAACCAATGGGGCCGCGCCGTGGATCTCGTGCCGTCGACCCGGTTGCCACCGAACATGACGGCAGCGGAGGCCATGGATCTCATCGAAACCGCCGCAGACGAATCCGGATCCCATTACGTATTGCACGAAGGTGATCACATTCATGTGGCCGATTAGTTCAAGGACTCAGATGGGAATGAGCAGGTCTGGCTTTATCGCGAAGATCGGATTTGGTGCAGTTGCATGCACTATTTTGTGTGCTGATGACATCGGAATGCATGAGCGGTCTGGCTCGTCTGCATCGATTTTGGGTCGCGCTCCCGTGTACGCCGCCGATGCGTTCCGTTTCTCGGACGTCGATGGAGACGGGGAGGAGGAGTTCATCACAATCGAGAAGACAGAAAGTTACCCGAAGCAAGACATAGCAACTGTTTCGAGGTGGCTTGGGGATGGAGGTCGACTTGTGGAGTGGCGGACCGGTCCGCTAAGTGGCCACAGGATTCTGGTCGGGAACGTGGATGATGATCCGCAAGACGAGATCGTGTTGTTTCGCGCGGCCCATCGAGCGCAACCCGGCGAAGCCACCTTGAGCGTGACCGGTTGGAGCGGGTCGGAGTACAAAGTCCTCTCGTCGGAAGCCCTGTCGGGTAGGATCGGGGCGTTGGTGGACGTTGACGGGGACGGGATCAACGAGATTGCTCTGGCGACGATTCGAGAAAAACTCCGTGATGGCGAGGGCACGGACCCGATCACACTGGTTGTTTGCAGGGTCTCTGACGACGGGTTCGAGCCAATGTTTGAGCGCGACCTCGCATTTGGCGTTGCGGCACTCGTAGGCGGAGACGTCGACGGGGACGGTCGCGACGAGATCGTGACTGTCGAGAATTCGTTTGGGGGAGGTGTCAGGGGGCAGTTGTCGATTTATCGGGTTGACACAGACCATGGGATAGAGACGATTTTCCGCAAGAACCGTTTCGTGAATTCGGTCGGGTTCGTCCGCGTGTTCGAAAGCGGTGGTGATTACTATCTGTTCGTTGAAGGGTCGTTGGGCGTGTGGAAGGCGGCATTTCGTATCACAGCATTGGCACGGGGCTACGACTTGATAGCACAGTCGGCGGATCAACTAGATGTGTTTCGAGACGCATTGAGATCCACTATGGCTTTCAGTGCGGAACGCGGAGCGTTGGTCAAGTACGTTGATCGAGAGATGCTTGGGTCTGTTCCTGTGGAGTCACCATAGTCCCATAGTCTACCTGCGGAGCCTCTGGGGCCTCGGAATGCAGCTACGACGACTCGGGAGGGCTGTGGCCACATTGGCTTCATCGCCCCCGGCGAGGAAATCACCGTCGACTACGACTCCGGCGCGCTGGAGGACGTCGCCATGCCCGACGGCTCGACGCTGCGTCTGCGAAAGCTCGACGAGGACTACGATCCCCGCGACCGGTCCGGGCGCTGACCCAGGTTCAGCGGTCGGCGGAAGCCGGCGAGGTGGTCACGGGATTGCTGTACGTGGACGCGGACGCGGCGGACTGCCACGATGTGCTCGGCACGCCGACGGCACCGTTGAACGCGCTGGACGAGTCCGTCCTGTGTCCGGGCGCCGAGGCGTTGGAGGGAGTCAACGCACAGTTGCGGTGAACGATGGGCTCGAGGGCCGGCAGGAGATCCCCGGCAACGGGTTGAGGCCATCTACTCGGAAGAGAATGCACTTCCGAGCACTTCCGAGTACGCTTCCTAGTCATGGATTTGTACGCCTTGCTTGCCAGACCGGAGGGCAAGACCCTAGAGTACAAGCGCGAGTTGTCGTCTCCACGATGTCGATGCAACCGGTGGCTTCGTCGGCCGTGGACCCCATCGACCAGGCCATCCTCGACGCGTTGAGCGAAGGCGACCGCAGAACCCGCGAGTGAGGTGGTCGCCGATGCCATCGACCGATCAACGCGGGCGACCCGTACGCGACTGGCAAGGCTCGCGGATCAGGGCCTCGTTGCGGTCATCGGCAAGGGCCCCCAGGATCCGAAACGGACTTACCGCAAGGTCTAGCGGCAAGGCCGGCTCTGTGAACCGCATGCAGGGAAGCGACGCCCTCACACGCCTTTGTACGATCTGTACGCGCGGTAGGCGATCCGGCACGCATTGGTGAATAGGCGACGGGTCCCCGAGGGTCGCCCGTAGGCGGAAATGAACTCCGCCACATCCAGGTCCTCGATCGCCGCGAGGCTTCGCTTGAGCCCGACCTCGGCCAGGTGCCGGCTGCGGTCGTCGTCGAGATCCAGGCCGCCGCAGACGATCACCGATGTCAGCAGGGCCGCCAGCGTGTTCTGCCGGTACATGCGCCAGCACTCGTCGAACGTGAAGTCGGTCGCGCCCGAGCGACAGACGATGTCGTGGTATTCCTCGACGGCCTCGCGTTCGATCTGGCGTCGAACCGGCGTGGTCAGGTTGCCGGCCAGGAAGTAGCCGACGTCGTAGAGCCCGCAACTCAATCCGCTTACCTGCCAGTCGATGATGGTCACCCCGTCGTCGCCGTCGTCGCCGAAGAACAGGTTGTCGAGCCGATAGTCGCCGTGGGTGAACGTTCGCGGGCCGGCGCCCAGGGCGGCCATGTGGTCGACGACACCAAGCCCGAACGCCTCCGCGAGTGGGCGGGTCGTGCTCGAGAAGGCGTCGCCGAAATGCTTGATGGTGCGTACCAAGTTGGCGAGGTAGACCATCTGCACGACGGGACTCAGTTTCGGATTGTTCGAATCGTAGGATCCCGATACGGGGCCCTCGTGGATCCGGTTCCAGTGAGCCCCGTGCAGGCGAGCCAACGCCCGGATGGCCCGTTTGGCCTGGGCGGGGCTGGCACCGGCGATCTGGTCGGCGACCGCCAGGCCGCGGATGTCCTCGAGGACGAGCACGAACCGGTGGCTCTTCGGTTCGAAGTCGCCGTAGAGAAGCTTCGGCGTCGAGACGGGGATCCGGGAGGCGAGGGAACGGTAGAAATCGTACTCGCGTCGGTACAGAGCGAGGCGTTTGCCTAGTCGCCGGTTCTTGCCGTTTACGCTCGGCAACTTGACGATGATGCTCGCCGGCATGGCTGCGTTCGCTTCGGAGTAGTCGAGGTGGCAGCGCATGACCTGCCCCATCACGCCCGAGCCCACACCCACTTCTTCAACGCGGATGCCGCTAGGAGGCGTGAGTCCTCCGGCGGCAAGCGCTCGCCGTACCCAGTCGAGGTCTAACGATATGCCGTCCTTGGGAATTGGCGGAGCGCGTGTCATGCGTCTACTCCCGAACTGTGGGTAGGTGCGGCGTCGCGGTAGTCTCAGTGACCGGCCCGAATTCGCTGCTATTCGCCGCCACGGGGGTGTTGAGGGTTTCGAGGCCTTTCCGGACGACGTGACTCAACCCTCGCCAACCGGCGGGGTGGCCGACGAGGGGAGGGCGACGCCTTGGCGCTTCAGCCAACTGACCACGCTTGTGCTGCCTGGCGGCCACCCGGCGCGGGAACACCTTCCGGCTCTTGTCATGACATCCATGTCCAACGCGTCGGTCGACGTGCCCGATTGTAGCGCCCAGCAAGTTTTCGTTTACATCGGGGCGTCGATGCCGATAATACGCGCCATCCTCTCCACGCGAAGGAACCGCCGTGGCCCTACCCAACCTCGAGGACTACTTCCCGGACTGGAAGCAACGCGAGGCGCTGGCCGAGGCGATGATTCCCCTCATCGGCCAGCTCTACCGCAAGAACGTCGTCGTCTACTGCTACGGGCGTGCGCTGCACAACCGGAGCGTGACGGACATCATGAAGACCCACCGATTCGTGCGCCAGGTCGCCCAGAACGAGCTGTCCGAATTCGAGAGCTATCCGATTGTCGAAGCGTTGTCGAAGCTCGACCTAGGGCCGTCCCACGCGGATGTGGGCAAGCTGGCGGTGCGCTTGATGGAACGGCAGCAGCGGGGCGACGACATCACGCCGTTGGAGTTCGTCCGGGAAGCCAGTGCGCATGTCATCGGCCGCCACGTCAAGCCTCTGGCCAAGGCGCAGGATGTGGTCCTGTTCGGATTCGGGCGAATCGGGCGGTTGCTGGCGCGGCTCTTGATCGAAAAGACCGGCGGCGGCGATCAGCTCGTGCTGCGCGCGGTGGTGCTGCGACCCGGCAAGGTCGACGACATCGGCAAGCGCGCGGCGCTCTTGCGCCGGGACTCGGTGCATGGCGCCTTCAACGGCACGATCCGCGTCGACGAGGACAACCAGTCCCTGATCGTGAACGGCAATGTCGTGCGCATGATCTACGAAGACGACCGCTCGAATATCGACTACACGCGTTACGGCATCGACAACGCGATCCTGATCGACAACTCCGGGGTGTGGCGAGACGAGGATGGCTTGGGCGAGCACCTGAGGTCGAAGGGCATTGCCCGCGTTCTCTTGACGGCGCCGGGCAAGGGCCGCATCAAGAACATCGTCTCGGGCGTGAACTCGCACCAGTTGGACGACGACGATCGGGTTCTGTCCTGCGGGTCGTGCACCACCAACGCGATCATCCCGGTGCTGAAGGCCGTCAACGACCAATGGGGCATCGTCCACGGACACATCGAAACCGTGCACGCCTACACGCCGGACCAGAATCTCCACGACAACTACCACAAGAGCGATCGTCGCGGCCGGGCCGCACCGCTCAACATGGTCATCACGGAAACCGGCGCCTCGAAGGCGGTTGCGAAGCTGCTGCCGGAACTCGACGGCAAACTTACGGCCAACGCCATCCGCGTGCCCACGCCGAACGTGTCGCTGGCGATATTCGGTCTGACGGTGCGCCGCGAAACCAACCTCGAGGAGGTCAACGGCTATCTTCGCGACGTTGCCCTGAACTCTTCGCTGCAACGTCAGATCGACTACACGTCGTCGAAGGAACGCGTCTCCAGCGACTACATCGGCAACCGCCATGCCTGCAGCATCGATGGCGGTGCCACCATCGTTGCCGGCAACCGTATCATCCTCTACGCCTACTACGACAACGAGTTCGGCTACGCCTGCCAGGTGATTCGCGTGACCCAGAAGTGGGCCGGCATTCGCTACCCGCTGATCCCGAACGATGTGGCGCGAACCGGTTTCGAGGAGATGAGGACGACCTCGGTGGCCGCCGGTTGATCGTCACGTCGTTGACGCTAACTCCAGAATCCCCTCTAAGCCTCTCGGTCGAATAGCCCGTGGCTGATTCCGGCGACCGATTCGCGCGGGTGCTCAAGGCGCGCGCGGTGCTTGCCCTTTCGTTCGGTGCCATGATCGGCTGGAGCTGGGTCTTGATGACCGGCCACTGGGTGGAGAACGCGGGGAGCGTCGGTACGCTCCTGGCATTTCTCGGGGGTGGCCTGGTGATCGGGTTCATCGGCCTGACCTACGCCGAGTTGGCATCCGCGATGCCGAAGGCGGGCGGCGAACACGTCTACACCCATGCGGCACTCGGCGCGAACTGGTCATTCGTATGCACATGGGCATTGTTGATGGCCTATGCCACCGTCTGCATCTTCGAATCCGTGGCACTGCCGACCGCCGTCGAATACCTGGTTCCAGGCATCCGCCTGGGGACCCTGTGGACCGTCGTCGGTGCGCCGGTGGACATCGGCTTCATACTGGTCGGCGTACTCGGTGCCGTCGCCATGACGATCGTGAACTATCTCGGCATCCGCACCGCAGGTCGGGTACAGATGGTGGTGACCGTGGCCATCGTTGCGGCAGGAGTCGTGCTATTCGCCGGCGCATTCGCCAACGGTTCGATCGAGACCGCCCGGCCCCTGGTGGCAATGCCGGCCGCGGGAATCCTCAGTGTCGTCATCATGGTCCCGGCAATGCTGGTCGGGTTCGATGTCCTGCCCCAATCTGCGGAAGAGATCGACCTTCCAGCCAAGCGCATCGGTGTCCTGCTCGCCTTTTCGTTGGTACTCGCGGTGCTCTGGTACGCGGGCGTGTCCTTCGCCGTGGCGAGCGCCATTCCCAATGCCTCCCTGGGCGACGCCAGGATGGCGACCGCGGACGCCGCCACGGCGCTTTGGAACCACCGGTTGGCCGGGAGTGCGCTCATCATCGGCGGCATCGGCGGCATTCTGACCAGTTGGAACGCCTTCATCATCGGCGGTAGTCGCGTCATGTTCGCGCTCGCCGAGTCCGGCGCGCTACCCGCAGCCTTCGCCAAGCTTCACGCGCGCTATCGGACTCCGCACCTGGCCATCGTCGTACTCGGCGTGTTGTCGTGCATCTCGCCGTTCTTCGGGCGCACGATTCTCGTGTGGCTGATTAACACCGGCAGTCTCGCCGTCGTAATCGCTTACGTGTTCGTACCCATCGCGTTCCTGGTCCTGCGAAAGACACAGCCGGAATTGCCCCGTCCGTTCAAGATTCGGGCACCCCGGGCGGTGGGCTGGACGGCCATCGTGCTTGGCATCGCGTTGCTTTGCCTGTACCTGCCCGGCAGCCCATCTGCCTTGGCGTGGCCCTACGAATGGGCCATCGTCGCCGGCTGGGCCGCCGTGGGCCTGTGGATCTGGTTTCGGCGTGTGCTAGATCGGTAGAGGGCGGTGCGGCCCCACAGGTGGCGGCAGGCGCGTTGCGGGTGATATGTTGGATCGCAGTTCACGTTTGGGGAATGTGAATGACCGTATGTGAAGGTCGATGGTGGGGAGCCCGGTTGGGGTGCCTGGTGATTGCCGGGATACTTGGAAGCGGCAACGCTCTCGCCGAGGAGCAATCGGGGGCCGAGGAGCAAGTCGCGCCCGAGGAGCAGACTGCGCCGGTTCGCGAAAGGCGTGCCGACATCGAGCGGCTGATGAAGGTGACCAAGGCTGCGGACATGGGGGCCCAGATGGGTGACCTGATGGCCCAGCAGATCGTGCAGTTGAGCGGCGCGGACACGCCGGAAGCGGTCGCGCGCTGTCGGGAGATCGCGGCGGAGGTGGTTCGGGAGATCCTCGCCGACAAGGGGCTGATGAAGGAACTCGTACCTGTGTACGAGAAACACTTCTCGCACAAGGAGATCCGGGAGATGATCGCCTTCTACGAGACGCCGCTTGGCAAGAAGTCGATCGAGGTCATGCCGCGCGTGATGGCGGACAGCATGCGGATCGGGCAGCGCTGGGCGGCGAGGGTGATGCCGGAGGTTCGCGAGAAGGTGACCAGGCAGATGCGGGAGGAAGGCCTGATCGAATAGCGGTCGTCGTCAAACGGCACTGGCCTGTAATTCCTGTTTCGGGGGGACGCCGACACCCGTCGAGAAGTGTGACAAACTTCCTCGGACAACGTACCGTTGGTGCCCATGACCGAACTGTCTACCGAACGCTTGTTGTTGCGTCCGTTCGCCTCGGACGACGTGGATGCCTTGCACACGCTCTGGGCGGACCGAGAAGTTCGGCGCTATCTGTTCGATGGCGAGGTTCCGGCGAGGGAGCGGGTGGTGGAAACCGTCGAGAACAGCGTCCAGGGGTTCGCGGACGTCGGCTATGGGTTCTTCTCGCTGCGTCGTCGGCAGTCTCCGGCGGCAATAATCGGATTCTCCGGCTTCCGACCGTTCGACGAGGCCGGTGTTGTTGAGATGCTGTTCGCCGTGGAGCCCTCCCATTGGGGTCGGGGCTATGCCACGGAGGCTAGTCGGGAGGTGCTGCGCTACGGGTTCGAGCAATGCGGGCTGCGCCGCGTTGTCGCGACCACGGACACGCCGAACCAGCGCTCGGTTCGCGTATTGCAGCGGCTCGGTTTGTTTTTCGAGAAGCGTCGCGAGCGGCACGGCCTGGATACGGTCTACTACGCCATGACCGCGGATGAGTTCCGAGCCTCCGATTTGACCTCCGACCGCACGGTAGGTATTGCGGATTGAAGGACGTCGGCGAACACCCCGGGCTGTTGCGCGACCGAAGACTCGACACCGGCTAGCAGATGCACATTGGACTTCTCGCCCTCGACTTCTATCTGGCGGGCTGTAGTTCGTTGAAGGAGAAGCGCCGACGGCTTGCACGCCTGCGGGGCAAGTTCGGTCGGGTCACCAACCTTGCGGTGTGCGAGAGTGCCTTCCAGGACTCGCACAAACGTGCGCGTTGGTCGGTTGTGGCGGTTGCCGGCGACGCGCAGGTCGTGGAACGGTCCCTGACGGAAGTCGAGCGGTGGGTCGCGCAGTCGGTGGATGCGACCTTGGTGGACATTGACCGCGAGGTGATCGCCACGTGAGCCTGTATCTGGTCGTGGCGGCGTTCGTCGTTGTTGCCTTCCTCTGGTTGCGTTCGGCGCGGCGCGCTCGGCTGAATTGGGTTCGGGCCCTCGATCTCGTCGGGCAATGGGATCTAGACTCGCCGCTGAACGGTTCAACCGGCGAAGCGCGGTCACTATCACTGTCGGGTGGCCCGCTGGCCGGACCGTACGTGGCTCGCGACGGCGACACGATCTACCGCGGCACTTGGCGACTCACCGGTGTAACGCTGACGCTGGAACCTGCGGGGGGCCGTGCCGCACAATACGAACTGCGCCTGTTCGACGTGGGTAGGATTGGAATCGACGGTCCCGGCCGTCAGCGGGAGATCTACGTCAAGCGCGACGACAACGTCATTCCGTTTCGCGCACGGTCCTGAGTCGGGCCGGACCCACCACTGGGGTAGGGCATGTCGGCATTCGACCCGGAACCTTTCCTCGCAAGTCTGACGACGAGACCCGGGGTCTACCGAATGGTCGGTGACGGCGGGGCCGTTCTCTATGTCGGCAAGGCCCGAAATCTCAAGGCGCGTGTGACCGCCTATTTCCGTGCATCGGGGCTGACCGCCAAGACGATGGCTCTCGTTGCCAAGGTGCGCGACATCCAGGTGACGGTCACCAGTAGCGAGACCGAAGCGTTGCTGCTGGAGCAGAGCCTGATCAAGGCGGAACGGCCGCCGTACAACGTCGTGCTCCGAGACGACAAGTCATACCCGTATATCCACTTGACCGAACACGCCTATCCCCGGTTGGCGTTTCATCGTGGCGCCCGGAAAGGGGGGAGGTATTTCGGACCTTTCCCGAGTGCGGCCGCCGTGCGCGACAGCCTGAACATCCTGCAGAAACTGTTCGGCATCCGTCCCTGCGAGGACGGCTTCTTCAAAAACCGGTCGCGGCCCTGCCTGCAGTACCAGATCAATCGTTGCAGCGCGCCTTGCGTCGGCTTGATCGATCGCGACCGCTACGCCGACGATGTTCGATTGGCCGTGATGTTCCTGGAGGGCAAGAGCCAGGATGTGTTGGCCGAGTTCAAGGCCAAGATGGAGACCGCTGCGGACGCGCTGGAATTCGAGCGGGCGGCGAGGTGCCGGGACCAGATCGATCACCTGCGCCGGGTGCAGGAGAACCAGTACGTTCACGGTGCCGGCGGTGACGTGGACATATTCGGCATTGCGCCGTCGGACGGTGCCGTACCGGGCCGGGGAGATGCCAACGGCGCTTCGAGCGCCAAGGCCGCTGCTGGAGGCCGGGGTGCGGCGCAAGTCTGCGTACAGGGGCTGTTCGTACGGGATGGGCGGCTGTTGGGGCATCGCACCTGGTTCCCGAAGAACGAACTGGCGATGTCCTGCGGCGACATGCTGTTCGCGTTTCTTTCCCAGTACTACCTTGGCGGTGGCGATCGGGAGATTCCGAAATCCGTGATCGCGTCGGCGCCCATGCGAGACTCGGACCTACTGGCGAGCGCCCTGGCGGCGCAGGCGCGCCGAAAGGTCGAAGTGTCCAGTCGTGTACGCGGGCAACGCGCGCGTTGGGCGAAGATGGCGGCGGAAAACGCTGAAATCTCCCTGAATGCGCTGGTCGCCGACCGCCAGAACATGATGTCCAAGTTCGTGGAACTGCAAGGCGCCCTCGACAGCGAGGATCTGCCGAAACGGCTCGAGTGCTTCGACATCAGCCATACCGGTGGCGAGTCCACCGTTGCGTCCTGCGTGGTGTTCGACACCGAGGGGCCCGTGAAGTCGGACTATCGCCGGTTCAACATCGAGGGCATCGCCCGGGGCGACGACTACGGCGCCATCGAACAGACCATCAGCCGCCGCTATTCGCGTCTGGCCCAGGGCGAGGGCATACTGCCCGACGTCGTGGTCATCGATGGCGGGGTGGGACAGGTGAACCGCGCCGCCGAGGTTCTGGGCAGCCTGCAGTTGGATGACATCGCGCTACTCGGCGTTGCCAAGGGACCGACCCGAAAACCGGGCCTCGAGACCATCGTGCTAGCCGGGGGCGGCGACTTGGCGCTGCCGCCGAACGGTCCCGCCATGCACCTTCTGCAACAGGTGCGCGACGAGGCCCACCGCTTCGCCATCGCCGGTCACCGTGGCCGACGTCAGAAACAGAAACGCCGTTCGGTGCTGGACGACATTCCGGGCATTGGGCCACGCCGCAAGCGCGAGTTGCTTGCCCACTTCGGCTCGGTGTCGTCGATAACGGGGGCAAGTCCCGAAGAAATCTCCAAGGTTCCGGGCATAAGCCTTAAACTGGCAGCGGAGATTCATGGATCGCTGCATGGCCAATAGTCTTCCCGCGTTGAGCCTGCCGAACATCCTGACGATCAGCCGGATCGCACTGGTGCCGGTTTTCGCGGTCGTGTATGTGGCGACGGACAGCTACCACTGGGTCGCGGCGCTCTTGTTCGCGGGCGCGGCGTTCACCGACTGGCTCGATGGGTTCCTGGCTCGCAAGCTCGAACAGGTCACGCCATTCGGCGCGTTTCTCGATCCGGTGGCGGACAAGCTGATCGTCGTGACGGCGTTGGTGCTGTTGATCGGCAGCCATGCGAACCCGTGGATGACGCTGCCAGGAATCATCATCGTGGGCCGGGAGATCGTCGTCTCGGCGCTGCGCGAGTGGATGGCCGAGATGAACCGCCGCGGCCTGGTGTCGGTTTCCTGGGTCGGGCGCCTCAAGACGATGGTTCAGATGGTCGCCATCATCGTGTTGCTGGCCAACCCGCCCGAGATGCGCCCCTGGGCGATCGTCGGCCTCGTGCTGCTCTACGCTGCGGTGTTTCTCACCATCTGGTCGATGATCACTTACGGCCGCGCCGCATGGCCTACCCTCAGGGACGGCATAGGGAATGGCAACGGCTGAGTTGGGTGCCTGTGTTAGGATGGTGCCCTTGGGCGCCTACTAGAGTGTCGATGCGACAAGCGGAGGTGTTCGTGGGCTGGATGGCAGAGTGGTCATGCAGCGGACTGCAACTCCGTTTACGCCGGTTCGATTCCGACTCCAGCCTCCAATCGCGCCGATGACCACCGGCTGTGGTAAGGTTCGCCACTTGGACGGGCCGCGGCCCACAGACGAGTTGGGTTAGGGGTATGGAAGTCACGACTGAGAACGACAACGGGACGCTGATTGCCAAGGCGGGTGGCCGGATTGACGGCACAAACGCCGCCGATTTCGAGAATGCGATGCAGGAGGCAATCGGCGGCAGCGAAGGGGCGGTCGTCCTCGACTGCGAAGAACTGTCCTATATAAGCAGCGCTGGCCTACGCGCGATCCTGCGTATCGCCAAGGATCTCAACCGGCGGGCCGTCAAGTTCGTCCTGTGTTCGTTGTCCGATCCCATCCGCGAAGTGTTCCAGATCAGCGGCTTCGACAAGATCATCAACATCCACGCAGACCGGGGCGGTGCCGTTTCGGCGGTGGGTTCCTGACAATTCCCGTAGGGGCGACCCTATCGCGCCCGTTGGGGCGCGCAGTCGCCCGCATCGACTCGAGGTGCCGGTACCAGCTTCGTCCCCGCCGTCGTGGGTGCACGTTCTTCTCCGGCGTCTCGGTGGGACGGGACAAGCCCGTCCCCTACGGTTCGTTTGCTCCTTGCGGGTCTGCGCCTCGGCGGCCCATCCTCTCGGCCAAAGCTCTGCCCAGTTCTTCGTGGCCGCCCGCGAAGGCCCATCCGGCGGCCGTCCCGTCGTACGTGTGGTCACGGAGCGAGAGGTCGGCGCCTCGCTCCAGCAACGCCTCAACCAGTTCGCGGTCGCCGTCGATCGCGGCTTGATGGAGGGCGGTCGCGCCGTCGCCCCGACGGGCGCTGACATCGACGCCTGCATCGATGAGAGCGAACAGCATCCTTCGTTCCCGTAGACCAGCGCATTCCACGACGGCTTGGGCCGCGATGTCGGACTCCGGGTTGAAGCCAGCCACTTGCTGAGGGTCGCGATCGACCAGTTCGCCAAGCAGTCGATAGACATCCGACACTCGGGCGCCGCCCTTGGCGAGGGCGCTCACCATCGACACAGTCAATCCCGCATCCCTCGGGTGACCGCTGCTTGTCAGCAAGCCGACGGTGGTCTCGTCCGGGCCTCCCCGGTAGGTGTAGCAGGACGCGTTCGGATCGGCACCGGCGGCGAGCAGCGTGTCGATGGCCTCGACCGCGTTCGCCGGCGTCTTCTGGCGATGGCCCTCGACGCCGTTGGCGCCGAGGTAGTGCAACAGCGTGCAGCGGTGGGGCCGAGAGGATCGGGCGTTGGCCAGGACCGGGTTGGCCCGCAATAGGCGGTCGAGGGTAACGACGTCCCCGTCGACTACGGCGTCCGCGGCGCGTTCGAAAACGGCAGCGAAATCCGGATCGTCGTAGAGAACCGAAGGCTGCCTGGGACGATGCGGTGCCAGCAGTGCCGATACCGCGTCGGGCGATGCGTTCGAGCGGCGATGGGCCATGTCGAACGGCGTCTCTCCCGCATAGTTCACGGCTTGGGTGTCGGCGCCTGCGTCGATGAGGCGCTCGGCCGCCAAGGCGTTGCCTGCGCCTGCGGCCAAGTGGAGCGCCTGGTTCCCGTCGTCGTCCACGGCGTCGGGATCGATTCCCCCCGCGAGCAGAAGTCGAACAGCGTCGTTGTTGCCCGTTCGAACGGCGCGGCAAAGCCAGACGTGGTCGATGGGCGTCAGGCCGGACGGGTCTTGCCCCCGGTCGGCGCGGCTTTCGTCACCGGCGAAACACGCCGAAACCCAGCGGTCGACGGGACGAATGTCGTCTTCCTTGGCACCACTTCGGCGAAGCAGGGCGAGGTGGGTGTCCCTATTGAGGCAGATGGCGACGGCAAGCGGCGAGCGTCCGCCGCGATCGCGGAAGTGGACATCGGCCCCCTTGCCGAGAAGGGCCTCGACGATTCCGGGGACGTTGCCGAGGACCACGGCTTCGTGCAGGCAATTGCCCTTGAAACCCCACGTTCCCATCGTCCAGTTCGGGTCGGCGTCGTGATCCAAGAGCAGACGAACGAAGTCGAGGTCGTTGAGGGCCAGGCAGTGGGGCAAGGCGTGGCAGGCGTGCCACAGGGGGGGATCGTAGCCGAGCAGGATTTCGAGGCTCTCGAGGTCGCGATGCCGCACGGCCTCCCACATGGCGGAGCCTTCGTAGAGCGTCGGGCCGTCGGCGATGTCGGCACGCGCTTCCAGGAGCAGCTTCGCGAGATCCGGATTGCGAGCGCGACCGATCGCGGCACCCAGTGCCGTGCGGTAGCCGCGGATGGTCTCCGATTCGCGGGTGCCGCTATCCGGATCGGCACCCAAGCCGAGCAGCGCTTTGGCAATGTCGAGTCGGCCAGATGGATTGGCGCCGTCGCGAGTTCGGTAGCGCGAATTCAGAAGGTAGAGGAGCGCGGGCCAGGCATTCGGGCCGATCTCGGCATTGACGGTCTCGGTATCGAGGCTGTCGACCACACCGGGATCGGCCACCGTGAGCCGGCACGGAATGGAGCGCGTCCAATCCGACGAATCGGCCATGATCGCATCGGCAACGGCATCGTCGCCGTTAAACGCTGCGTCGAGCAGCGCGTTCTCGGTAGAGGCGACCACGAGGCGTCTGATCTAGGTGCGCCCTGGTCGGGCGTGCCTCCACACGGGCGACGGCGCACCCTTCGGGCGCAATAGCGTCGCCCCTACGCGCTCCGGCCTGGCAGCGCTACCGTGATCGTCGATTCCGCGGTGGCAAGTCCGGCCTGGTTCTCGTTGTAGACCTCGAGGTCCACTAGGTGCTCGCCGTTCTCGGTGTATTTCCGCCCCACCTTGCCGAACACCGTGTTGGTATCGCCCACGACGTTGGGATGGCGAACGCGCGTCACCATCCTCTTCAGCGTCCCGTCGTCTCCCATCCAGTCGGTGGCCATCTGTGCCAGCCAGCAGACCCGTTGCGGACCCCAGTCGAATTGCCCCGGCATGTTGCGCCTATGGCGCGCGTGGTCGGCATCGAAGCGGCCACCGCCGCCGAGATCCTTCGACTCTTCCTTCTCCAATGCCGCCCGGGGGCTGCGGCCCGTCCCGACCACGCCGTGGGTGAATAGGAACAACTCAGTGACCGTGTAGGTGCCCTTGTGGAGCGTGGGCATCTCCTCGCCTTCGACGACGTCCTCGAAATGGCGCGTCGCACTACCGCGCCGCTCGCGCTCGAAGACCAGCGGATCCGGGGACTCCTCGACGACCTGGGTCTTCTTCGCGCGGTCGTAGGCGATAGTCCGGCCGCCGCCTAGATTCTCGTAGCGCGCCATGAGTGTCTGCTTCGTTGCGACCAGTTCCTTGCGCTGGTTGTGGTAGCTGACCAGCGCCTCGCAGAGCACGAAGTCGCCGATCCGGTCGCTGTGCTTGCGGTGGACGTCGACGATCTCCTCGGTCGCCGTGACGCGGTCCCCGGGCCAGATCGTCCGGCAGAAGTCGATGGCACCGCCGGCGTAGTTCATGGGGAAGTAGCTCGACGACAGCCGGCGCCCGTCGATGTTGCCGTTGATGGCCATGGCGACGCCGATGCTTGCGCCGTAGATGAAGATCGGCGGCGCGGTGATCATTCCGAACCGGCTCTTGGCCGCGTAGGACTCGTCCCGGTAGAGCGGGTTGTAGTCGCCGACACCGTCCCCGAAGCGGCGAATATTGTCGATGCTCGCGACCTTGCTGCCCAAAGGCGGCGTCCGGTAGCCGATTCCCTTGCGGTACTCGGCTTCGAATTCGTCCAGTGTCCTGATCATGGCCGGCTCTGCCATGGCCGTTCCCTCCTTAAGATTGAAGGGGGCGAACTTACTCCGCCGCCGAATGAGGTGTCAAAGCGCTTCGATTTGCGATACAACCCTATTTGGGGAGTGAACGAGAGGGAGCCACGCGATGGATCTCAAGGTAAACGGGGAGTTGCGGAGTCTCGGGGATATCGACCCGCAAACGCCCCTTTTGTGGGTGCTGCGCGACGAACTGGGTCTCGTCGGCACCAAGTTCGGCTGCGGGATCAGCCAGTGCGGCGCATGCACCGTGCTGGTGGACGGCCAGGCGGTCAAGTCCTGTTCCTATCCGGTGTCGACCGTGGGGAACGCCGCCGTGACGACTGTGGAAGGGCTCGCCGGCAGCGACGGCAGCCTGAACGCCGTTCAGCAGGCCTGGGTGGATCTTGATGTTGCCCAGTGCGGATATTGCCAGGCGGGACAGATCATGGCCGCGGAGGCGCTGCTGCGCGCCAAGCCGAATCCCGGCGACGACGACATCGATCAAGCCATGGCCCCGAACCTTTGCCGATGCGGAACCTATATCCGCATTCGCGAAGCGGTGAAGGTTGCGGCCGCAACGCGACGGTCGGCGGCCGAAGCATCGGACGCGGCGGAATAGGGGGATATGCAAATGACAGCTTTGAACTACGCCGACATCGGCGACGTGGTACCCACCGTCACCGGTGAGCACGCCATGGCGTCCGACGCGAACGCAACGACTGATCTACTTGTCGGCAGGCTCGACCGTCGGCAATTCCTGAAGCTCACGGGCCTCGTGGGCGGCGGCTTGATGCTCTCGTTCACGATGCCCCGGGCATTCGGCAACTCGGCCGCGCTGCAACCGAACGGGTACATCAAGATCGACGCCACGGGCATATTGATCTACGCCAAGAACCCGGAAATCGGCCAAGGGGTGAAGACATCGTTGCCCATGATCGTCGCCGAGGAACTCGACGCGGCTTGGGAGGACGTCGAGGTCGTTCAATCCACCATCGACCAGAGCCTGTATGGCGTGCAGTTCGCCGGGGGATCGATGTCCATACCCATGAACTGGGATGCTCTGCGACGGTCCGGTGCCACTGCGCGGGCGATGCTCCTCGGGGCGGCGGCGAAGCGCTGGGGTGTGGAGCCGTCGTCGATTTCGACCCGCGACAGTCACGTGATTCACGCAGCAAGGGGCCGAAAGCTCGCCTACACCGAGTTGGCGGCAGAAGCCGCAGCGATGCCGGTCCCCAATCCGCAGTCGCTGACACTCAAGAAACGTGACCAGTTCCGGCTGCTCGGCAAGCGCATCACCGGCGTCGACAACGAGGCCCTGGTGCGGGGCGAACCGCTGTTCGGGATCGACCAGACGTTGCCGGGCATGAAGTACGCGGTCTACCAGAAGTGCCCGGCCATCGGCGGCAAGGTCGCCTCGGCCAATCTCGACGCGATCAAGGCCATGCCCGGCGTTCGCGATGCGTTCGTCCTCGAAGGCAACGGCAATGCCGGGGAACTCCTGCCGGGCGTGGCCATCATTGCCGACAACACCTATTCGGCGATCCAGGCGAAGCGCGCGCTCAAGGTGGAGTGGGACGAGTCCGACGCATCGAAGGATAGTTGGAGCCATGCCAAGGCCGAGGCGGAACGCCTGCGGCATGGGTCCGGACCCCAGGTGGTGAACACCGGCGACGTGGACGCCGCTTTCGCTTCGGGTGCCAACCGGGCGAGTGGTTTCTACACCTATCACTTCGTCAGCCACGCCACGCTAGAACCGCAGAACTGCACGGCATGGTTCAAGGACGGGAAGCTCGAACTCTGGGCGCCGACCCAGACGCCTGCCCAAGGCATCGGCAGCGCGGCCAAGGTGGTCGGCATCTCGCCGAGCAACGTCACGCTCCACCAGCTCCGCTGCGGAGGCGGTTTCGGACGCCGTCTATACAACGACTTCACCTGCGAGGCGGCGGCCATTGCGAAGCGCGCTGGCGTGCCGATCAAGCTGCAGTGGACCCGCGAAGACGATATGGCCTACGACCTGTACCGCGCCGGCGGTTTCCACCAGATGGACGGTGCCGTGGACGACGACGGCAAGATCACGGGATGGCGCGACCGCTTCATCACGTTCACGAACGACGGAAGCCGCCCGGTGAGCGGGGGTGGGATCCACCCGGGCGTGTTCCCGGCTGGCTTGGTGGACAACGTACGGGTAGAGCAGACGGCACTTCCCTGGAGCAACCGCTGCGCCGCCTGGCGCGCACCGGGCTCCAACGTGTTCGGATTCGTGGTTCAGAGTTTTCTCGACGAATTGGCGCACGCGGCGGGCCGGGATTCCCTGGAGGTGCTGCTCGAGGTTCTCGGGGAACCGCGCCAGATGGGCCGGCGGGGCATGCACACGGGCCGTGCCGCAGGCGTGGTCAAGCTGGCGGCCAAGGAAGCCGGCTGGGGGCGGGAACTGTCCGACGGACACGGCATGGGGGTCGCGTTCTACTACAGCCACGCCGGACACATCGCCGAGGTCGCCGAGGTCAGCGTCAACCAGAAACAGGTCAACGTGCACAAGGTGACGGTTGCCGCGGACGTGGGCCCGATCGTCAACCTAAGCGGTGCCGAAAACCAGATGCAGGGCTCGGTCGTGGACGGCTTGTCGACCATGACGGGTCTCTCGGTGACGTTCGAGAACGGCCGCGTCCAGCAGAGCAACTTCGACCGGTACCCGATGCTCAAGATGCCCTCGACGCCGGAGGTCGCCGTTCACTTCGTGGATAGCGACTACCCGCCCACGGGACTGGGCGAGCCGGCTCTGCCGCCGCTCGCGCCGGCGGTCTGCAATGCCATCTTCGCGGCGTGCGGCCACCGCATCAGGACGCTGCCCATCAGCGAGGAGGGCTTCTCATTGGCCTGACCACGGTATGTGCGTGGCAACCGTAGCGCCCCAAAGCCAGGGCCGGCGCTTCGCATTCGCTGTGCGCCGCCTCCGCCTCCGGCCCAGCCACGCCGACCTGCCCATGGAACCAAACGCCACGGTCGCAGGCTCCCTTTGGCGTTTGTTCCATGCGAGGGGACGGGCTTGTCCCGTCCCGTGCCGTAGCATCGCCCGTCCGGTCCGGGCGGGGACAAGCCCCGCCCCTACGATTCTTGTTCCATGGCAAGGTGGAGTTCTGACATAATATGTCGTAGTTTTTCTGAAGATTTGTCCACCGTGCGTTGAGGGTATGTCCACTACGCTCAAGTTGCCGATGCGGTTCGGGACTTCGATACTGACTGGGAAAAGAGACGGGTAAGGGAGAGCGACATGGCTGAATGGTTCGCGGATCTTTCGGGACTCCAGCAGACGTTGTTCCTGATCGCCGTCGCCTCGACGGCGGTGTTCGCGATACAGGTGATCTTCACGTTGCTCGGCATTGGCGAGTTCGACGACCTCGAACTCGGCGAGGGCGGCGAGGGGACGCCGTTCGGGGACATCTTCACGATACGCAACGGGGTTTCGTTCCTGATGGGGCTTTCCTGGGGTGGCCTGATGGCCTACAGCTGGGGCCTCACGCACGCGGCCTTCGCGATCCTGATCGGTTGCGTAGTCGGATCGCTCTTCGTCGGGCTCAACATGGGCCTCTTGGCGCTGATGGCGATGGTCAAGCATGAAGGCAACGTGCAGCTCGAGAACGCCGTCGGCCAGGATGCGCGCGTAACGCTCGCGGTGCCGGAAGGGCGCTCCGGGGTCGGCAAGGTCAGCCTGTCCTTGCAGGGACGCCTCAAGGAGTATCACGCGGTTACCGACGGCAGGGCGCTACTGCGCAACACGGCCGTGACCGTCGTGGATATTTCCGGTAGCCAGTTGGTGGTTGCGACGCTGTAGCCCCGGCTTCGGCGCACCGCGACCCGCGCACAGACACTTAAGGAGAACCTCGTGTCGATATTCAACCCAACAGTCTTCGTCATCGTCCTGCTGGCCGTCGTGGGCGTGGTCGCGGCAATCGCCGCAATGCGCCGCATCAGAACCTGTCCGTCGGACAGGATTCTCGTCAAGTACGGCCAGGTCGGCGGCGACCGCATGGCCAAGGCCATCCACGGCGGGACGACCTTCGTGGTACCCGTCGTCCAGGGCTTCCGCTACCTCGATCTGACGCCGATGACCGTGGACATCGACCTCCGCGGGGCGCTTTCGAAGCAGAACATCCGTGTCAACGTCCCTTCCCGGTTCACCTTCGGCATCGGCACCATCCCGGAGTTGATGAACAATGCCGCCGAACGGCTGCTTTCCCTGGATACCCGACAGATCGAGGACACCGCCAAGGACATCATCTACGGCCAACTGCGGGCCACCATCGCGATGATGGACATCGAGGAAATCAACGGCGATCGGGAGAAGTTCGAGTCCCGGGTCCTCGAGAACATCGAGTCCGAGTTGATGAAAATCGGCCTGCGCCTGATCAACGTGAACATTTCCGATATCACCGACGAGTCGGGCTACATCGAAGCGTTGGGCCAACGGGCGGCAGCCGAGGCGATCAACAAGGCCAAGGTCCAGGTCGCGCAGCAGGAACGGGACGGCGCCGTGGGTTCCGCCCAGGCCGAGCAGGAACAACGCATCAGCGTCGCCGACGCCAATGCCAAGGCGGTCACCGGCGAGAACCAGGCCAAGGCCGTCGAAGCGGGGTCGCAAGCCGACCTCCGGGAAGCCCAGGCCGAAGCCAAGCGCCGGGGCGACGCCGCTGAAGCGGTCAAATCGGCTGCGGCAGAGCAGGAAGGCTACGCCGCCGAACAGGAGGCCGAGGTGGCACGGGCCGAACGCGACCGCGCCACGGAGTACGCCAACATCGTCGTACCGGCGGAAATCGAGCGCGACCGGGTACGCACCGAGGCGGAAGGCGAGAAACAGAAGGAGGTACTGGCCGGCGAAGCGGAAGGCGAAGCGATGCGCGCGAAACTCGCCGGGGAAGCCGAAGGCCGCATGGAGATCCTCACCAAGATGGCCGATGGCTTCCGCGAAATCGTCGAAGCCGCGGTCGGCGATCCCGACAAGGCAGCGCGCCTGATGATCGTCGACAAGCTCGAAGAGATCGCCAAGGTCCAGGCCAGCGCGATCAGCAACATCGACTTCGAGAAGGTCGTGGTCTACGACGGCGGCAATGGGGACACGGTGGGCAACTTCCTCGGCGGGTTGACGAAGGCTCTGCCGCCGTTCCACGAAGTGGCCAAGATGGCCGGCATCGAACTGCCGGAGTTCCTGGGCGAGATGTCCCAGGAGGGCGGACCGTCGACAGTGCGAGTTGCCGTCGAGAAGAGCCCGGCTGGGGCCGAGGCGACGGTCTCCGCCGACACGCCGCCGACAACGGACTAGGCTCCGCCAAAGAGGGGTATTCCCCGGTCGAGCCCCGCTAGACGTAAGCGGCCGCTAGAAGCTGATCTCGACAGAACGACTCCTGCCCCTGGGGAATCGTGGGCGTTCGACGGTGACGGGTTCGTACCCTTCAAGTTCGACGACAAAGACGTAGACGCTGTGGTTCGTTTGCGGGTGCAGACGCAGCGTCGGGTCGGCTTGGACCGGCGTGCGGTCCTCCGTGAACGTGAATGGCGTTCGCCCCGACGACATCCAGCAGAAAGCACCTGCATCAGCGCGGCCCTTACGGTGATCCGATCATGTTCGTTCGCTCCCGCAATAACGCAGCCGTGGCAGTAGCCCGAACTGGACACGTCTCAGAAAATGTACTTAAATCAACGCGTTGATGGCAACTGTTCCCTAGGACGAGCCCGTTCCCTACGGTTGGGTGTTCCTTGCGTGTCGGTGCACCGGAGGATGAGTCGACGGATTCACGGAATCGACGTCGTCGGTCTCGACGTCGATTCCGAGACGCGTTGCGGGCACTATGGCGGTCCCACGGACATCATCGCGATCAAGTTCAAGTGCTGCGGCACCTGGTACCCGTGCATCGACTGCCACCGGGCACTGGCCGACCACGGGGCCGAGGCTTGGCCCAGCGGCGAACACGACGAGCCTGCTGTGCTATGCGGCGCATGCGGAGTCCAGCTCGGCATCGCTACCTACTTGGCCGGCGACTCCTCGTGCCCGCGTTGCGGTGCCGGTTTCAATCCCGGGTGTAAGCTGCATCACCACCTCTACTTCGAGACCGCTCGTGGCTGACCGTCTGGCCGTGGATATCGGCGGAACATTCACAGACGTCGTCCTCGAGACCGCGGATCGCCCGGTAACGACGAAAGTGCTCACGACGCACGCCGAACCGGCCGACGGCGTGATGGTGGGCGTCGCCCAGGTCCTGGAGCGAGCGGGAACGAACGCCGACGCCGTCGGTGTGGTGCTCCACGGAACCACCCTCGCCACCAATGCCCTGATCGAAAGACGAGGTGCGAAGACGGTTCTCGTTACGACCGAGGGGCATCGCGATGTCCTCGAGATGGCCTTTGAGAATCGCTTCGAGCAGTACGACTTGAACATCGACAGGCCACAGCCCTTGGTGCCTCGGCGGTGGCGACTGACGGTACCCGAGCGCATGAACGCCGCCGGCGAGGTGTTGACCCCGTTGGATTCGGCTGCGGTCACCCAATTGGTTCCGCGGCTCGTCGAAGAAGGAATCGAAAGCGTGGCGGTGGGCTTCCTGCACGGCTACGCCAATCCGGCCCACGAACACCTGGTGCGAGACGTCCTCGGCACCGCTCTGCCGGACGCATCGATCACCCTCGCAAGCGACGTCTGCCCGGAGATTCGGGAGTTCGAGCGATTCTCCACGGCTTGCGCCAACGCCTACGTCAAACCGCTCATGTCGCGCTACCTCGCGGACCTCCGGGACCGACTCAACGCATTCGGTGTCCGCTGCCCGTTCCTGATGATGACATCGGGTGGCGGGCTGTGCTCGGTGGAGACCGCGCGGGAGTTTCCGATCCGGCTCGTGGAATCAGGTCCCGCCGGCGGTGCGATCCTGGCGGCCCGGATCGCAGCGGAACTGGAGCTCCCGCGTGTGGTGTCGCTGGACATGGGGGGCACCACGGCCAAGATCTGCTTGATCGACGACGGCGAACCGCTGCTCTCCCGGTCCTTCGAGGTGGATCGCAGCTACCGGTTTAGGAAGGGCAGCGGCTTGCCCGTACGAATCCCGGTCGTCGAAATGGTCGAGATCGGCGCAGGCGGCGGCTCGCTGGCCTCGGTGGATCGCCTGGGCCGGATCCAGGTGGGGCCGCAGAGCGCCGGTTCGGAACCGGGGCCGGCCTGCTACGGTCGAGGCGGCAGACACGCCACCGTGACCGATGCCGATGTGGTGCTGGACAGGCTCGACCCCACACGGTTCGCCGGTGGCACGCTGCACCTCAACGTGGACGCGGCGCGGGACGTTGTTGAGGTCGACGTCGCCGGTCCGTGGGGAGGGGCGCAAGGAGACGTCTACGAGGCAGCCAATGCCGTCGCCGAGGTAGTGGACGAGAACATGGCTGCGGCAGCCCGCGCCCACGCGGCGGAGTGGGGGAAGGAAATCGCTTCTCGAACCCTGATCGCCTTCGGTGGCGCGGCACCGATCCATGCGGCGAACATTGCCGACAAGCTCGAGCTCGATGCCGTGCTGGTACCGCCTGCCGCCGGGGTGGGATCGGCGGTCGGTTTTCTTGCGGCCCCGGTGTCCTACGAAGTCGTGCGCAGCCGCTACCTGCGATTGTCGGCCTTCGATCAAAGCGTTCTGGACGAGGTCATGGCCGACATGCGGGCCGAAGCCGAAGCCGTGGTGGGTCCGGTCGCACAGGGCGAACTGTCCGAGATCCGGAGGGCCTACATGCGTTATGTCGGCCAAGGCTTCGAAATCGCGGTGCCCGCGGAGGTGGGCACGGCCGAGGGTCTAAGAAGTGCTTTCGACGCGGCCTACGAGCAACTCTACGGTCGCCTGATTCCCGGTCTGGATGTCGAGGTGCTGAGTTGGACCCTAACCCTGCTTGCCGGAAGCAAGGGCACCAGGGTCCATGGTTCTTCGTCGAATGCCAGGGCCCGAACATCCACCGCCGCGCCAGGCAACGACTCGCGCATCGCTCGCCAGGATCTGCCGGAAGGCAACCCGGTCGTCGGGCCGGTAGCTATCGTCGAAGACCAGACGACGACGGTCGTTCCCGCAGGGTTCGAGGCACGCGTCGACGGGTACGGCAATGTCATACTCAGGCGGCAGCCATGAGCAAGATCCGCGATCAACTGGTTTGGAACCGCCTGCTGGCCATCGTCGAGGAGCAGGCGCAGACGCTGATGCGTACGGCGTTCTCAGCAGTGGTTCGCGAGGCGGGCGACCTCTCGGCGGGCGTATTCGACACCAAAGGTGCCATGCTCGCCCAGGCGGTCACCGGCACCCCGGGTCATGTCAACGCCATGGCCGCCAGCGTCGGCAAGTTCCTCGCCCGATATCCGCTCGTCGACCTTGCGCCGGGCGACGTGCTCCTGACCAACGACCCGTGGGATGGCACCGGGCACCTCAATGACTTCACCGTGGTCACGCCGGTGTTCAGGAACGAACGCCCGGTGGCGCTCTTCGCGGCCACCAGCCACATCGCCGATGTCGGCGGCCGCGGCTTCGGACCCGATGGAGGCGAGGTCTTTGAGGAAGGCCTCCGCGTGCCGATCATGAAGCTGTTCGACAAGGGCGAGCTCGACGACTCCCTGATGCGGCTCGTTGTCGCCAACGTCCGCGACCCCGTGGTGGCGGAGGGAGACCTCTATTCCCTGACGGCGTGCAACCGCAACGGCGGGGCACAACTCCTGAAAGCCATGCGCGATTTCGACCTCGACCAACTCGACGACGTAGGGCAGTGGATCATCGATACTTCTCGCAGCGCCATGCGCGACGAGATCCGGGGTCTGCCCGATGGCGTCTACCGCCGGGAAATGGCCGTCGACGGCTACGACGAACCCGTCGAAGTGTCATGCTCGCTGACCATCGCGGGCGACCGCATCGACATCGACTTCGCGGGTTCGTCCGGTCTTTCCGCATTCGGCATCAACGTGCCGTCGAACTACACCGAGGCCTACGCCTCCTTCGGCGTCCGCTGCGTGTTGGGGAACGACATCCCCAACAACGCGGGGTCGTTGGAACCCATCAACGTTCGCGCCCCCGCGGGAAGCATCCTGAACGCCGAACCCCCGGCGGCGGTATCCGCGCGTCATGCTCTGGGGCAGATGCTGCCGGACGTGGTGCTCGGTTGTCTGGACCAGGCGATCCCGGGGGTCGCTCCCGCAGAGGGAGCTTCCTGCATCTGGAATCCCGTGTTGCGCAATCTGGCGACCGCCGGCGGCAACTTCACCAACGCCCCCTTCGTCATCAATCCGATCTTCAACGGCGGTACCGGTGCCCGCGCCACCAAGGACGGGTTGTCGACCACCGCCTTCCCCTCCGGTGTCCGCACGACCCCCACGGAGGTGAACGAAGTGACGGCGCCGTTGATCATCCAACGCCGGGAATACCGCCCCGGTTCAGGAGGCGCGGGGAAATACCGGGGCGGGCTCGGTCAGACCATAGAGATCGCCCATGCCGAGGGAGCGCCGTTCGTGATTTCGAAGATGTTCGAGCGGATTCGACACCCGGCCCGAGGACGTCGAGGCGGTGATTCCGGCGCGCCGGGTCGCGTCTATATCAAAGGCGGCGAGGAACTGCGCGGCAAGGGGCAGGATGTCGTCCCGCGCGGCGCTACCTTGGTGATGGAGACGCCCGGCGGCGGCGGAACCGGAAGCGTCGGGGAACGCGACCTGGCCGCCAAGGCGAGGGACGAAGAGGCCGGACTGTTGTAGGAACGGGCCTAGGAGTCTGGGCCGCGGCAACGGCGCGCAAGCGCCGTTGATGGACGCGGAGTCCTGCGGCGGTGGGGGCTTAAGGCCTGACGGGCGAGGGCGCGCCCTTGCGGGCGCGTGAGGCGCGCCCTTGCGGGCGCGTTCGTGCGGTCTGGCGGTGCTGTCCCGTCCCGCGCCGCGAGGAAACGTGGAGCACGCTTCCGCGTCGGCAGGAACACGCGTGTCGCGCCGGTTTGCGACGTTCAGGAACGAGAACCGCGCAGCCGGTGCAGAAACTCGTCGAGGTCAGCGCTCTCTAGTGCCGTCTGGACCACCGCGTCGTGCGGCAGCGCGGCAATTCGGTCGGCGTTTTCCGCCAACTGCGAGCCGACCGGGATGCCCCGTGCCCGCAGCAGGTTCTCAAGCATGGACACCCGCTCGGCGAGCCGGCCTTCGGCAAGACCCTCCTCGATGCCTCGCGTCCTGCCCTCGCGCCATCCGGCAAGTCGGCTGCGGCGGCGATCGGCACCGAGGAACGGGTCGTTGTCCGGTCCCGTGCCCGCGCGCCGGCCCAGAATCCGACCGACCCGTCGCGCGGCGCGTACTGTGCGCTCGGTCGTGAACGGACTGTTCACGGCGGCGTGGATCTCCTGCGCGGACAACGTGGGGAATGCCACGCTCTCGGCCTGCTCCCGGAAACATCCATCCTGGGCATGCAGGACGTAGATGGTCAGGCCTGATCGCTTACGCTTGCTCGCCATGTGCGCCTCGGGCACTTCGACCCACAGTTCCGGGACTCCCCACGAGGCGTAGACATCCAACTTGCGGTTGCGGATGTCCGTGGTCAGGTCCACCTCGAAGACCACGTCCGGGAGAGGATGGACGCCGATCACGAAGACATCGGGCAGGGACTCCGGGCCATCGAGGTAGATCAGATCGTCCGCCTCCGCCGCGCGCACCCGGGTACCGTCGGCGTCCCGCTCTTGGAGATCCGCCGTCCCGAACATCGCGATGGGCGTGCCCCGCATCTTCGCGATGTCCCCGATAAGCTCGACTAGGCGGCTGCGCGGCTGCTCGTGCTTCGGGCTTACGTCGCGCAGTTCCCAGCCAACCCCGGCTTCCCAGTACTCGTACCGGCCGTCGTAGTCGGCCATTTCGGCGGCGGGCAACGGGAACGGCCGGCAACCGCTCAAGGTGAACGTACTCGCGAGCTTGGGCCGGTCCGCCGATCGCTTGGCTGCGGATGCCGTCCGAGGGGTGTGCGCTTGCAAGGCCTTCATCGCCGGACATCTTCTTCGTCGGACCTGCGGGAATAGTAAGGCCGGCGTCACGGCGAGGCAAGGTCGTTTTGTATAAAATTCCTATCGAAACAGATAGTTAGTACACATCTGTGCGAGAGGCTCGTCGGTTCCTCACTCGCCACGCGCTATCCCGTCCGGCTTGCCGTGTTCCTCGATCCACACCTTCTCCAGGTGCCGCGCCCCACGTAGCGTATTGAACATGGCGTAGTTGCCCTCGTGGCAGGCGTATTCGTACAGGCTCGTGTCCGTCTTGGGCCACGGGTATTCGCCGGTATAGGGCGTCGCGTGGTCGGGGTCGTGCACGGTGAACCGGTAGAGCAGACGGTTTGCGTCGAGCGGCGAGAACTGCTCCACGACTCGTAGTCCTTCCCGCGGCACGCCCGGGTCGGCCAGGAAATTGGTGGTATCGACGTTGAGCGTATCGCCTTCCCACCAGCCGATGGAGTCGCCCGACAGCGACCGCATGTCGTCGGGCAGATGCTCGGAATTCAGGCGGATGACGCGCGCCCAGTGCATCCACTCGATCAGGATCATCACGTGATCTTCGGTCTGCACGATGGTCTTTAGGTTGTTGTAGACGATTGGTCGTACCGGCACGGTGACGTAGTCGAGGTAGAGGCAGCGGTCCACCAAGGGTTGGGTTTCCATGTTGTCGTAGGGTTGCTCGCCGGTCGCCAGCCACCACGCCGTACCGTCGTTCTTGAACCAGCCCCTTTGCTTTAACGTCGCCCGCCTCGCCTTGCCTTCCTCGGAGAGACCGGGAATGCGCCCGTTCGGTGGATCGACGATGATTGAATTGCGGTACCTGCCGTCGATCTTGAACATCGTCGTTCCCGGATCCAGCCAATAGAACTCGTAGGCGCCGACATCGGCGCCTTTCGGCGGCGGCCCTCGGTCTGGGTCCTTCGGCGCCCGATCCGCTTCGGCCCACTTGGCCTGGCCCTCCTCCCTCGAGGCTGCGTCGGCCGGATCGAGGTATAGGTTCTCTCCGTGTTTCGGGTCCCGCGCATACGGCGTCAACGTGGCGATGTCGTAGCTTCCCGAGAAATCCGGTTTCCCCGACACGGTCCGCGGGAAGTCCTCGGGTCCGCCCACCGCCACGGCGGTATACATAGTCGCGGCAAGACCGCATACGATGGCTGCGAGTTTGTTCATGGTTGCCCCCGATCGCTCGACCAAATCTGCACGCCGTTTTCCGATGCAGCGGCTTGGCCCAAGTCTAGCAGGAGGACGTTCCGGCGGACGCCACTGGGTTGGGCAACGAATGATCCGGTCGTATGCTTGTGCCGCCGTTATGGAAACCACCCCTTAACGGGTCAGTTGCCTCGAGGCCGTACTGTCGAACGACGCGCCTTCGAATTCGCCAGGCGTTGACTCCGCCTTCGGATAGGGGGCTTCAGCCACATTCGGTTAGGCTGTCGTCGTCGATCAGTTCAACCAACGTCCGTGCTGCTTGGGGGAGACACGGTTCGAGGTACCGCACCGCCTCCTCGACATCGACGAGTACTGTGGCCGCGTCGGCGGTCGGTTTTGGTTGGACTTCGACTCTTCCGGACCCTTCAGATGCAATTGCCGTGATGCTCCTCACGCCCTCCACGAACATGAGGCGGCGTTCGATTGGCACTAAGAACCTGCGTTCGATGCTCTCTGGGGAGACACCCGGCGCAGACAGTTCGATCGATACACAGCGGCATGTGTCCTCTTGAGGGGCCACCTAGCCGGCCTTCCGCAGTTCCTCGCGGACCACTCTGCGTAGCGTGGTCTCCAAGGCGTCGCTAGCTAGGTAGTCCCTGAGAGCTTGGTTGATGGCAGTCTGATAGCCGCGACCACTGTCGCTGACGCGTTCACGGAAGACGGCAAGGATGTCCTTGTCTAGCAGTATTGTGATCCGTTCCTTGCCGGGCGGTTTCAGCACCGGTCCTCTCTTGGCGTCGCTAAGATCGTATTCTTTGCGCATAGGCGTCTGTCTCCCTTCGGGTCGCAGGGCGGGCCGAAATCAGTCTCAGTTCCTCGTCGTGGTAGGCGTAGACGACCGCAATGATCCGTCCAAGTGCGTCGGCTCCCACTGTCACGAAACGCTCCTCGCCGCGCGCATCAGGATCTTCTCGTGTCAACCCCAGGGGATCGCTCAGGACGAGTTCAGCGTCGTCAAAAGCAACGCGGTGCTTGGCGAGGTTCGCACGCGCCTTCAGGGGATCCCAGTTGACTTCCACGGCAGATTATATGTATTTTAATATGTATTTTGTCAAGCATCCTAGAAGTAGACGTCCACTCGGCGGTCGTCACTTTCGTTGGAACAAGCGGCTCGGTCTTGGTGCCCGGGGCCGGGGTCGAACCGGCACGGAGCGATTGCTCCGAGGGATTTTAAGTCCCTTGTGTCTACCAATTTCACCACCCGGGCGCCGCCGGTAGCATAGCGCGCGCGTCGAGTTGCTGCGTTGTTGCCCGTTAAGGGGCGGACGCCTATGCTTCGCGTCCACCGCCTAGGTGCCGGAACTGGTAGACGGGCTGGATTTAGGTTCCAGTGTCCTCGTGGCGTGGGGGTTCGACTCCCCCCCTAGGCACCAATCGGCGTGGGTCGGCTACGCCGCCCCCACCGAGAACGAATATATGGTGGCGTCCTGTAAGGCGAATTCGAGCCGGGCGCTGTTCGGTCCGAATCCGTGCAAAGCACTGTCGTCCAACCACTGCACATCGGCATCCGATACCGTGTTCGTGAGCGGCTCGCTTGCGGCCAGCACCTGCTCCCCGTCCAAGACGCGCACGACAAGCTTTCCGCCGGCTGCAATGTCTGCCGAGACTCTGAGCGGTCCGTTCCCGTCGAGTATCGGGGTCGTTGCAACGAGCGCCGGTCTCGTCATGTCCAACGCTCGGTACCCGGCGAAACCGTCGGGGCGCAACGTCGCCAGACAAAGGAACCCGTTTCGCCAGCTCGTGTGAAACCCGTCGCTGCCGCCGTAGTAAAGTCGGATTTCGTCCTTGAGGAAGACCGGGCACGCGGCGGGGTATACGCAACCCCAGTCGTAGTCGCCCTCGCTTCCGTCGTTCGGGATCAGCGGGGTTCCGGGAAGCACGCGGTGCCATTCTCGCGTGTCGGGACTCCACGCCAGCTCCGCCCAGACACGGTCGGTCTCCTGGTCGTGAATGGCCACGAGGCCGAGATACACGCCGCCATGGAAGAACACCGGCATCGCGTAGGTTTGTTGGTTGCCGTCCAAGCCCTCCAGCACGAGGTGCGTCTTCTCCCAGTTCAGGAAGTCGTCACTCGATGTCCGTGCCACCTGCCGCGTGAACGACTTGCTCCACGTGCGGGTGATCCCCACATACCTTCCGAGGGTAGGTGCCCAGAAGGCGTTGTTGTGGGTATCACCGGCGCTATTGGCTGCCGGACAGGCTATGGCAGGCCCCCAGTGGATGCCGTCGGCGGAAAAAGCCACCGAGAGGATCTTGGACTTGAGGAAGGCCTTGTAGCGACGATCCGGGTCCGGGTCCCGAAGGTCTCTTAGGATCCCCGAACCATGCGGACCTCCCGGGATTGCGTTGTCGACGCCCCGCCAAAGGATATTGTTGGCTTTGCTCCCTTTGTACTCGACGAGCCCCTGTTCAGGCTTGCTCCAAGCTAGACCGTCTTTCGACGTGGCGTAGCAGATCGCCATTTCCCGGTTGCGAGGCGCTCGGTATTTTACTTCCTTCCGTTGTTGAAGGGTCATGCCCAACGACGAGTTGTCGACGATGAAAGGGCTGTACCAGCACTTGTAGGTTCCTTCCTCGTCGTCGTAGATGATGTTGGCATAGAGGTTGTCGAAGCGCCTCTCCCAGGGTTTGTCCTCCCCGAACAGAGGATTCCCGTCGTGCTTCTTGACCGTCCCGAGAGCGAGTTCCGCGTTCTGGACGCCTTCCACGATCCGGGAATCAAGCAGGAGATACCGCCGCCGTTTCGGCTCCTCGGAAAGAGTCACGGCGAAACCCGGGTAGTGGCTGGAATGTCTACCAGCTGTTGCGCAATTCGCGCAGTCGGAGGAACACGTCCTCGTCGGTGGGATTGTCGGGCATGTCCGGGAACTCGTCGCGCAGCTTGGCGATCACGGTGGGACTTGAGAGGCGGAAGAACGTGTTGAATTCCTTCTCCTGGGCGAGCGTGGTGACCATGGCGCTCCCCGGATCATGGGTTCCTTCCAGCTCCGCTAGGAGTTCGGCGGCGGCCGCGTTGTCGGGCTCCCGGTCCAGCGTGAAGCCGAGGTTGTTGGTGATGTAGTCGTGCCCGGGGTAGACGAGCGTGTCGTCGGAGAGCTTGTCGAGTTGCCTAACGAAGGTCTCGTAGAGTTCCTTCGGATGTCCACCGCCGTGGCAGTTGCCGGCGCCGGCATTGAACAGCGTGTCGCCGCTGAATAGCGCCGGCTGGTCGGTCTTCGACAGCAGGCAGATGTGGCTCATCGTATGCCCGGGCGTGTCGAGGGCCAGCAACTCGACGGAGCGGCCCACGTTCACCGTGTCGCCGGCGGCGAGGCCTACGTCGATGCCGTCGATGCGCGGCCCGGCGTTGTGGTGGGCGAGCAGCTTCGCCCCGGTCGCTTCGATCACCGGACCGTTGCCGCCGGTATGGTCGCCGTGCTCGTGGGTGTTCAGGACCTGGGTAATTTCCCAGCCCTTCGCCTTCGCGGCATCCAGGCACTTGCGATAGTCCAGGGGGTCGATCGCCAGCGCCTCGCCAGTCTCTGAACAGGCGATGAGATAGTTGAAATTGCGGTAGGCGTTGCCGGTCCAGATTTGCTCGACGAGCATCATGTTCCTGATCCAACTTGCGTAGCTGACACGCGTCGAGCGTAGCACCCTCGGCCACCGATGCGGAAACGCGCAACGCCCGGTGCGGCGAACAAGATATACTCGGACGCCGTTGCGGAGCTGGAAGTCGTCATGGGGCTCACGTATCTGGAAGTCGAAGTCGCTGGTCCTGCGACACCCGACAACACCGAACCAGTCGAGTTCCTGGTGGACTCAGGGGCCGTGCATTCGGTGGTGCCGGCCTTGATTCTTGAACGATTGGGGATCGAGGCGCTTGACAAACAGGAGTTCAGGCTGGCCGACGGCACCAAGGTTGTCCGGCGCAAGGGTGGTGCCGTGTTTCGCTATGGCGAACGCGTCGGCGTTGCCGATGTGATCTTCGGCGAAGGCGGCGACAGCAATCTGATGGGTGCCACGACACTCGAGTCGTTGGGCTTGGTCCTCGATCCACTGAAACGGGAACTGCGCCCCCTGCCAATGGTTCTCTGAGCGCATTGGAAGCCGGTAGCGACCAAGCGAGCGGTCTTCCGAAGCTGCTCGCACGTTGCTTGGACGGTATCGAACCGTTCGAGCTGCCGTTCGCCGAGCCTCGCCTCGCGTTCGTCTGCGGGCGCGTCGGTGATCACACACGGGAACTGTTGCCCAGGGAACGGATCGGCTTGGAACGCATGGGCGACGTGCGTCGCGCCGAATACTCCTCGGGGCGACGCGTGGCTCGGCAAGCGCTGAGCCTGCTTGGGGTCCGGGATTGGGCCGTGACTGCCCGTGGCCGGGTGCCGCTGTGGCCACGTGGCATCGTCGGTTCGATTACGCACAGCCGTGCCTTGGCCTTGGCCCTGGTCGGTCGCCGTACGGACGTGGCCGGCATCGGCGTCGATCTGGAGTCGGAACAGCGGGTGACGGACGAGTTGGCTCGGCGTGTATTGCTGAAGCGGGAGCGCCAGCGAGTGGTCGAGAAGGACTGGCCCACGATGCTGTTCGCGGCCAAGGAAGCCGTCTACAAGGCCGTGAATCCGCTAGTTGGCGAGTACCTCGCGTTCGCCGATGTCGAAATCTCCGCCAGCACCGACGGAACGTACCGCGCAGAGATGACGCGCCCGGGCGAGTCGAAGTCGGCCGTTGAAGCCGGTCGAGGTTGGTTCCAGCGCGTCGAAAGGCACTGGCTCTGCGTGTTCCTGGTGCCGAACCGTTGAGGGCTGGCCGAGAGGCAATGCCTGACTATGCTTGCGCCGACGCCAGCAGTTCGATCGCCTCCTCCCGCAACCCGCGCTTGAAGATCTTCTCCGACGCGATGCGCGGCAGGCGTTCCGTGCGCAGCCAAACGTGGTCGGGAACCTTGAACCGGGCCAGATGCTCGGCGGCGAAACTCTGGACATCCTCGACGGTCAAGGCCATGCCCGGGCGGACGACGACGACCGTGGCCACGGTCTCGCCCAGGCGCTCGTCGGGTACGCCGAACACGGCTGCCTCCAGGATCGCGGGGTGTTCGTAGAGCACGGCCTCCACTTCCTGGCAGCCGATGTTCTCGCCGCCGCGGAGCACCATGTCCTTTTCGCGGTCGGTGATGAACACGTAGCCTTCCTCGTCCAAGTGTCCGATGTCGCCGGTGTGCACCCAACCGTCGGTCAGGGACTCGGCCGTGGCGTCGGGCTTGTTCCAGTACTCGGAGAAGTTCTGCACGCCCCAGATCCACAGCTCGCCGGTCTCCAGCGGCGCCGCGTCGGTGCCGTCGCTCTTGACGGCCTTGACCTTGACGATGGGTGGCACGGCGCGGCCGCAACTTCGGGGCCGCTGAAGGAACGCGGGACCGCCGATGGTGGTGGCGAGGCCTTGGGTCTCGGTCATGCCCCAGCCGGTGCCCGGCGCGCCTTTGGCGATGGTCTTGTCGATCTGCCGGGCATGCTCGGGTGCCATGGGCGCACCGCCGCCACCGGCACTCTTCAGGCTGGAAAGGTCGTACTTCCCCCGGTTCGGCGCCTGCACCAGTTCCCAGGCCATGGTGGGGACGCCGTTGAACTCGGTGATGCGTTCGTCCTGGATGATCCGAAGCGCCTCCTCGACATCCCACTTGTACATGCCGACGACCTTGCGACCATGACGGAACGACATCAGCGTTTGAACCACGAGACCGGTGACGTGAAACAACGGCACCGTGAGGATGATGGCAGGCGGATTCTGAGGCGGCGGCGCGGCGCGGCCGACCGCGGCACCCATCTGCGGGTTGAGCGCCATGGCGATGGCACCGCCGCATTCCCAGCCCATGAGGGCGTTGGTGATCGACCGGTGGGTCGAGAGGACGCCTTTCGGGTGGGCGGTGGAGCCGGACGTATAGAGAATGGTGGCGTTGTCTTCCGGCGCGATGTCCGGTTGCGGCATCTCGGTGGAGGCGTCGCGGATGAACTCTTCCCAGGTCGTTAGCCCGTTGTGCCGGTGTCGCACGGTGACCAGGTCGATGCCCAGTTGCTCGAGGTGCGGCTCCAGCCGCTGGGTACGTTCGACATCCGTGAACAGGATCTTCACACCGCTGTCCTCAATGCCGTAGACGAGCTCTTCGCCGGACCACCAGGCGTTCATGGCAACGGCCACGGCACCCATCGAGGTGATGGCCATGAAAGCCGCGATCCACTCGGGATAGTTGCGAAGTGCGATGCCGACCCGGTCGCCCGGCACGATGCCGCGACCCCGCAGGCGGTTGGCACATTGGGCCGCCTGGTCCCACATGGCCTGGAATGTGTAGCGCTCGTCCTGGTAGACGTAGAAGTCCTTCTGCGCGTGGTTCAGAGCGCTTGCGTAGAGGTCGCGCAGGTTGTGCGGGGCATTGGCGAAGACCGTGAAGTCCACGCCGCGGATGGTCTCGACGCGCGTCTCATGGGGTTTGCCGGGCGCGGTGACCTCCGCGATGGCATTCGCCAGCTCGGGTCTCAAGGCAAACCCCGGATTCCAGGCGGCCCCCGCCCGGAGCGGCGCGGACGCGTCTTGGGCTTCTGCCACTGATTCCCCTCCAGTGCGGCGCTTCGGCGCACCCTCCTAAAGCCGCAGGATTCTATACAATCCCCCGGGTCAAACCACTTCCGGCGGCAACGACGCGAATTTTTGGGAGGCGAATGAGAGAAAACAAGGCACTGGCGACGTGGCGTTCAGGGGGCTCGACCGTCGGCGGCTGGCTGAGCATCGGCAACGCCTACACGGCGGAGACCATGGCGAGCCTCGGCTTCGACTGGCTGTGCGTGGACCTGCAGCACGGCATGTTGAGCTACGACGACCTGACGTACATGCTGCCCGCGATTTCGACGACCGACTCCGTTCCGCTGGTGCGCGTACCGTGGAACGAACCCTACGAGATCATGAAGGCGCTGGACGCCGGGGCCTACGGCGCGATCGTCCCAATGGTCAACAACCGCGAGGAGGCTGCCCGGGCCGTCTCCGCTTGCCGCTACCCGCCCGACGGCTTGCGATCGTTCGGTCCGATTCGCGCGGCGATGTACGCCGGACGCGGCTATACCGGAGAAGCCAACGGCCAGATCGCCTGCATCGCCATGGTGGAGACCGCCGAGGGCATCGACAACCTCGACGAGATCGCCTCTACGCCGGGCCTGGATGCGATCTACATCGGACCGGCGGATCTCGCCTTTGCGCTGGGCTTGAAGCCCGGCCAGGACGACAATCCCAAGCATGTGGAGACGGTCGACAGGATCCTTTCGGCATGCCGTGAACACGGCATCGCGGCGGGGATCCATACCGGCAGCCTGGCGCGGACCCAGCAGTACCTGGAGCAGGGTTTCAACCTCGTGACCCTTGGGACCGACGGCGGATTCCTGGCCCGGGCGGCAGCCACCGACCTTGCGGCCGCGAGAAGGACGGCCGAGGCGGCACGGGAACAGACCGGGTATTGATGGTGGGGCAATTCAATACGATCCGGGTCGAGAAGGGCGACGACATTGCCGTCATCACGCTGAATCGGCCGGAACGGCTGAACGCCTGGACCCAGGAGATGAGCCGCGAACTGCACGCGGCAATCAATGGCTTGAACGACGACGCGGAGGTCGGGGCCATGGTGGTCACCGGTGCAGGTCGGGGGTTCTGCGCGGGTGCGGACATCAAGGACAACTTCAAGGCCCGGATGGATGCGTCTGGCAGGGAGGAGCGCGGCGGCGGCGACTGGATCGGCCTCGTTCGTTCTTCGAAACCTCTGATCGCCGCGGTGAACGGCGCCTGCGTGGGCGTCGGTGCCACGATGATCCTGCCGATGGACGTCATCGTCGCTTCGGAGGACGCCAAGTTCGGCATGTTCTTCGTCAAGATGGGCGTTACGCCGGAACTGGCGAGTTCGCACTTCCTGGTTCAGCGCATCGGACTTGGTGGGGCGAGCGAGATGTGTTTGACAGGTCGGCTCTACTCCGGCAAGGAGGCATTCGACCTAGGGCTGGCAGACCGGTTGACGACACCCGACAACCTGCTTGGCGAAGCATCCGCCTTGGCCCGGGAGATGGCGGCGAACCCGGCGCCGCACCTGCGCTGGATCAAGGAACTCTTGACCAAGAACGGGTCCGAGACGGATATTGCGCTCGTGCAGAAGCGCGAGGGCGAAGTGCTCGCCAAGGCGTACGTCTCCGCTGAGCACAAGGAAGCGGTGGACGCGTTCCTGAACAAGCGCCCGCCGGTCTTCACGCGAGGGCCAGCAACGGACGGACCCGACTAGCGGCAAGAGGAAGAGGCCATGGACGGCATCGAGATCATCGCGCCAACACTTGCGGCCGGCATCGTCGTCGGTGCCGCGCTTACTGCGGTATGGCTTCGCAGGCGCTATCGACGGGACATCGATGCGGCGGTTGGCCGGCAAGCCGAAACAGCGGCGATGGACAAGCGCCTGATGGAGGAGCGGCTCGACGTCCGCGCGCGTTCTCTAGAGCGCGCGGAAGCGGAGTTGGACAGGGCCCAAGGGGCGTTCAGGGAACTGTCCGAGCAGCACGAAGTGTCCAAGGCGCTCGCTGTCCGTCTGCAAAGCGAAAACAACCAGTTATCAAGTCAACTTAATAGGGTTAGGGAAGAATCTGTTGCGTCTCGCAGCGATGCCCAAGCGGCCAAACTACAGTTGACTGAGATTCGAACGCAACTCGCGCAAGCGGAGAAGGGGTTCCGCGAGAAGGAAGCGCTGTTCAAGGAGGCGAGCGATGGGCTCAAGAAGGAGTTCCAGTTGCTCGCCAACCAGATCTTCGAGCACCACGGCCAGAAGTTGCGGTCCGCGAACACCGAGCAACTCACCAGCGTCCTCAAGCCGTTCAAGGAGCAGATCACGGACTTCAAGCGGAAAGTCGAGGAGGTCTATACCACCGACGCCAAGGACCGGGCGTCGCTGTTGACGGAAGTCCGCAATCTCCAGGACGCCAGCGAGCGGGTCAACCGCGAGGCCGAAAACCTGACCCGGGCGCTCAAGGGCGACACCCGGGTGCAGGGAAACTGGGGTGAGGTGGTGCTGGAACGGGTCCTCACCGATTCGGGGCTGCGCAGGGACCACGAATACGTGGTTCAGGCATCGCTGCGCAACGAATTGGGCGAGCTCAAACGGCCGGACGTCGTCATCCGCCTGCCGGGCGAAAAGGATGTCGTGATCGATGCCAAGGTTTCACTCGCCGCGTACGAGCAGGCGCTTGCCGCTGCGGACGAGCCGTCACGCGAAGATGCCGTCACCCGGCATGTGCAAAGCCTCCGAACCCACGTACGGAACCTCGCCGGCCAGGACTACGATCGGTTGGAAGGCGTGCGTTCCCTGGATTTCGTGCTGCTGTTCGTACCCGTGGAGGCCGCGTTCACCATGGCCATGGAACGCGATCCGTCGATCTTCACGGAGGCCTTCGAGAAACGCTTGGTCATCGTGAGCCCGACCACGCTGATGATGACCCTACGCATCATCGACAATGTCTGGCGCTACGAGAAGCAGAGCCGCAACGCCCAGGAGATCGCCCGACGGGCGGGTGCCCTCTACGACAAGGTGCGGGTGATCCTCGAGGACATGGACCAACTCGGCAAGAGCCTGGGGAACGCTAGGCGTTCCTACGACTCCGCCTACGCGAGGTTGGTTTCGGGCAAGGGCAACCTGGTCCGCCAGGTCGAGCAGTTCCGGGAACTGGGTGCCGACGTGAAGAAGGCGTTGCCGCGGGATATCGCCGAGGTGGCGAACGATTAGACGTCACGACGTATAGTCGACCAGCCTCTCGCGCACCTATGATCCAATTCGTGCCACGCCTTCTCCGTCTTGCGGGAACGCGGCGACCCCAAGCTGCCTAGCTAGGCATCCAAGGTCAAGACTCGAGAGCAAACCGGCCGTAATCGGCCGTTTGGCATCCCAGAAAACGAACGAGTTGAAGAAACCCTTGGCTTTCTCGCTGTTCAACATCACCGCAATTTTTTGGGCTTCATCCTCCGATTGGCATGCAAGGAAGTAGGCGGTGTCGTCGAGGACCACGCATTTGTTGTCGAATGGACCGACGCACCGGAAATCGAGCTGCTTGTAAAACCCTGAGATTGCGACCTTCCACGGTGCAAAGCTGTATCCACCGACACCGAAGACAGAAAAACGGGGGCGGTTCCGATAGATTGAACTCGAACGGGAATCGAGCGTCGGCGCATGTGATTCGAGATACTGCCACGTGAGCGGCGCTCGGTCGGCAATCACTGAAGTATCCTCGCCGACCGTTTGTTGCGTGACGAGCATGTAACGAGATGGTGTGGCGCCCTTGGCTAGCTCCGAACTCTTCAGCATTGGGAATAGAAAGTCTGCTTCGAGCTCGACCGTTTCGCCGAGTCCGTTGACATAGAGGCGCCGATCTTCAGTTGGCCGTAATTCCATGATCCTTGAGCAATCGTGTTTGATGCCGGAACGCCATTTCAAGGGTGACTCACCGCTAAGGTGGCCGTGTGCTTTGTGAGCAGCTAGATCTGCCACAAGTCTCTCGCCCCGCAATGCAAAGGTAGAAGTTGACTCGCAAGACTCGAGGCTCGGGTGTACCTCGCATTCCTTTGAGGACGTGCCCGGTTGCAATTCGCAAACCAGAAGACACGCATCTACAGCAGCACCGAACTGAGCCAGTGCATCGATTTTGTAGACCGCAGTCCGCGCGACTCCGACATGGTGCTTCCAAGCGTGGAGTAGAACCTTGCGAGCCACAACGGTCTTGCACAGCATTGCCAATGTGGCTGAGCGTCCCGAAAGGCAGCGCAGTAGACACATCAGTATCCATTCGGATATGTCAAAATTGCTCTTCCCGGTGATCGCATCGAAGCCGCTAAGCCCTAGGAAGTTGGATTTAACCGGTAGGTTCGTTCCACTGATTGCACCAACGGCGGAATTGGTTACCCATGGGGGGTTTCCGACCACAAGGATCGGTTCCTGAAGTTCGTCGAGCGTCGTTTCCCAGTCCTTCGCGAAGAACTCCTCGCAGCGGACTAGCGCCCTGGGGACGGCAGAACGGGCTACGCGTACATGCTCGGGGTTCACATCGTAGCCTAGGAGGGTATCGCACTTCGGGAAAGCCTTACGTGACGCCTTGAGGAACGCACCCGTGCCGCAGGTTGGCTCGACGATTGACGCCGGTTCAAGACCGACTCTAGACAATAGGTCGCAGGCACTTTGCGCTAGTGCATCCGGGGTCTGGAAGTCTCCGAATTCTGCTCGCCTAGCTTTGGCTGACATCCCTTTCAACCTACTCTGACGACTCCGCTAACGTACCCAGCCCGGTCAATGGCACGTGAGTATTGTAGCCGCCATTGGAGCGCATTCGAGATTGTCAGGTATCCTTGACGCGGAGGGTCTTGAACGAGTTCCTTGGCGAATGCGACAGCCTCTGAATCGTCGATGGGCAGGTTGCGGTCGTTCATGAAAGCGACGATGTCCTCCTCGTTTCCGTCTCGTTCGATGATCGCCCTAATCCCCCGGGTGGTCTGGTAGTCGGCGGTTCGATCCTCGTCCACGAAGATCGTGTGCAGGATCTCTAGTCTGGCGGTCTGGGTTCGGTCGTTGTCTGACTTCTGGTAGACGAAAACCAGCAAAGAGTAGCCAAGCCCATGCACCTTCTGACGAGCGGACTTGAACGGCGAAGAAGACTGCGGTTGTTTGACGCTTGTTACTTTCATGTCAACGTTCAGCTCTGGGAAAATCTATGCCCTTTGCCGAGCTACCTACCTCATAGGTATACGTCTGCTCAAGCTCCCGTTGGAACTTGTGCTCTAGGTAGGTACCGACCGCCTTTCCGTCAGTTACGCCAAACAGCGTTGGTTCGTCGTGGATGGACTCGTCGGCGGCGAACCTAGCCGCTTCAGTCAGCAGGGATGGAATGCGGAGTAAAGGTCTTCCCGTCATTGTCGTGGGACCGTAGTGGCTGGCACTTCAGTGCACCGACAGCGTGAACCTAAACGGCCACCACTCTTGGCGCAAGTTGGGCTTGGGCGTCGCCATAGGCTGCGATCAATCGACAGCCAACGAGTTGGCATCGCTCCACTGCCATCGTATTGCATCCGGTCAAGCGACGTCTTGCTTACGTAGTCCACGCTTCATCCTCACCGACGATCGGCGCATGACCCGCTGCGAGACCGGGTCGACCTCGATGCCGACGGATTCCAACGCCGTTAGACCCAGAATGGGTTCGACACAATCGCTGCCGAACCAGATCGTCGTACCGACGATCTCTCCCATGAACTCGATCTCGGCCGATGCCACATCCACGGTCTCCTCGCGCCCGTCGGCTAGTTCATAGGTCCGCTGGCCTTTCGGCAGGAGGCCTATCTCGAGTAGTGCCTCACTTGGCACGACGCAATCCATGTATCCGGTGTCCACGAGGAAAAGCCCGTCCCAGGATCGACTTGGGTCGGCGGGGTTGCGAACGGTGGCGGTGACTTGGACGACACCCATGGGAGAGACTCCGTCAACTACGAGAGGCCGTCGTTTTACTAGACGCATTTGGCGATCACCTGGCAGAGGGGGTATTTCTTACCCGCTTTCGGGTCGTCGACGCAACATGGTGGCACTCTGATAGCACCTCGACGCGAAGCCTTGCCCGGCGGCGTAGCGCTCCGCGTCCCGCCAAACGCGCATCAGGTTCAGACCCAGGATCTTCGCGATGGCGTCCTCGTCGTAGCCGCGCTCCAACATGCCGGCCACCAGGTTCGGAAAGTCGCCGACATCCTTCAAGCCGATCGGCAACGTGTCGCCGACGCCGTCGAAGTCGGAACCCAAGCCAACGTGATCGATGCCGGCTAGCGCCACCGCGCGGTCGATGTGGTCGAGCACCGTATCCACGGTGGCAAAGGGGTAGGGGTGTTCCGCCGCGTAGGCTTCCCTGAATCCGCGCCGGGCCTCGGCGTCGGGCTCAAGTCCGAGGAAATGCGCAAGCATCGCGGCATCGCGGCGCATGGCCCACTCCCGGGCGTCGTCCGAGACGAAGCCGCTTCCGAAGTTGATCTGCACCACGCCGCCACCATCGGCGACAGCCTTCACCATGTCGTCGCTCATGTTGCGGTGGAACCCGGGGATGAAGTGCCGCAGCGAAGAGTGCGAGGCGATCACGGGCGCCTTGGACAGTTCGAGAACCTGCCAGGCCGCCTTGTCGGAAAGGTGCGAGATGTCGATCATCACGCCGCGCCGGTTCAACTCCGGTACCGTTTCTTTGCCCAGTTCCGAGAGCCCATCCCAACGTTCGTTCAGGTCGTAGCTCGAGTCGGCGTAGCGGTTCGACTTGGAGTGGGCGAGCGACACGTATCGGATTCCGCGGGCCACAAAGTGATCGAGGTTTTGGAGTGTTCCCTCTAAAGGGCTCGCGTTCTCCATGCCGAGCGCCAGGGCTACCCGGCCCGAACCGCGCAGCTGCGCGACGTCTTCCGTACAGGTGACGATGCGGAATTTCCCGGGGTGCTTCTCGGCGAGACCTTCGACCAAGTCGATGAGTTCGTCGGCGAGGCGCCGGGACTCCCCGGCATCCGCAGACCGCGCGGGCGTGAAGATGGACATGAACGCCACGTCGAGACCTCCCTCCCGTGCCCGGGGGAAGTCGAATTCGCGTGCAGGTACGGAAATCCCGAGGTCTGCCGCTTCTCGGTACAGCCGATACGGCGCGTCGATGTGCGTGTCGACGACGAGGTACCTTTGGGCCAGCGTATGTGCGCGGTCATCGGGACCGTCAGTGCATCCTGCCAAGAGAACGGCGGCGGCTAGCGCCCCGCTGGCGAAACCTCCGCGCTGGTGACGGCGCCCCTTCGCTCGTAGGGGACGGGCTTGTCCCGTCCCGCCAAACCTCGTGGGGTGTGCGTCGCAGGCGAGGGCACTTGGCGTGCGCGATAGCGTCGTACCAACGGGTTTTTTCCATTGAAGGTCATTCACGGTTGGTGAGCCATGATGAATACCGGGGTCTCGCACACGGCGTAGGGCCAGATGTGTTGCTCATTCAGCATCTGGCGATGGATGTGCACGGGTTCGACGCGCTCGCGGTGGAGTTGCTCGGCCGACGGCGCGAGCACGATGCTGTCGATGGACTCCCAGATGGGATTCACGGGCTTCAGGGCGCCGATCTCGCAGTGCGTCTCCCAGGAACCCGGATGCAGTTCCCGCACGTCGATGGTGTCTACGAAAGCCCAGTGCGAGAACACAATTGGGTCGCCCGTTGCGAATACCAGGGGAAGACGCTCCTCCGCCCCCCTCGCCTCGTCGAGCAAATCCCGGGCGACGATCCAGGGATGTGAGTCGATGTAGGTGGCACCGTCGGCATGGCCTTCGATGATCTTGGCCAGCGCCTTCGCATCGATGGCGGTACAGATACAACGGGAACTGACGGTCATCGGGCGACGAAGCGCGTGCCGTGGGGCGACCCTAACGCGTTGCGAAGCTACGCGCGGTTGCCCGTGCTGACACGAGCCCGGGCCGTTTCTTTACATGCACACGGGCGAGGACAAGCCTCGCCCCTACGATGTCTTCGCAAAGACAGCCGGTTGGCAAACATCCGACGCGCTTAGGGAATCTAGTCGTCCTCGACCACGACCGCGGTACCCACGGCCAGCAGTTCGGCAGCGCCGCCCATCATCATGGACGTCGTGAACCGCGTCGCGACCACCGCGTTGGCACCCAGCGACTCGGCTTCCGCGACCATGCGGTCGAGCGCCTGTTCGCGGCTCTCCGAGATCAGCTTGGCGTATTCGAGTACTTCGCCACCGACGATGTTCCTGAGCCCGGCCAATATGTCCTTGCCGATGTGCCGGGCGCGCACGGTGTTGCCACGCACTAGGCCGAGGGTATTGACGATGCGCTTGCCGGGCACCGTCTCTGTCGTAACGACGATCATTTCAA
>JAPPND010000022.1 GCA_028818795.1 Gammaproteobacteria bacterium
AGACTCACGGCCCCGGCACACCCAACCACGACTACGAGACCGTCAGGAACTGGATCGAGCATTTGCCGCCGATTGGTTCCGGTGAAGAGCATCCGACGGTGTCGAACCACCGCGCAGCAGGGCTATCGGCCCTCAACGTGAAAAGGATTGAGGCAACACCCGAGGGCGGCGGGCACCGGGACTGGCCAGATGAACTGAAGCTCGCGTGCCACAAGGACTTCTCGGGCTATACGGACATCTACGGGCGCATGTCCTGGGATGCCCCTGCTTCGGGGTTGACGACCCGATGCATCAGCTACTCCAACGGCCGATTCGGTCACCCGGAGCAGGATCGCGCTATCAGCGTTCGGGAGGCCGCGTGCTTGCAGACCTTCCCCGACGAGTTCGCGTTCGAGGGTGCTCTGAATTCGATGGCCAGGCAGATCGGCAACGCTGTCCCCGTTAGGCTGGCCGAGGTGGTTGGCAAGCAATTCGTATCCCACCTGAAGGACGTGGGGATGATGGCCTGATGGCAACGTTCAAGACGCGGGCGCGAACGCTTGACATGCTCGGCAGACAGCAGATCGCCGGTATCCCCACAGCCATCAGCGAACTGTTCAAGAACGCGCACGATGCCTATGCGAGTCGCGTGGAGATCGACTACTACCGCTCGGGCGGACTCTTCGTCCTTAGGGACGACGGCATGGGAATGACTCGCGACGACTTCGTGAGCCGTTGGCTCACCATTGGCACCGAGAGCAAGTTAGACGGGTTGCGGTTGCCACCTCGCCGTCCTGGGATGGACGTTCGTCCGATGCTTGGGGAGAAGGGCATCGGTCGCCTCGCGATAGCCACTATCGGTGCCCAGGTTCTCGTGCTGACAAGAGCGAGAACGCCCGACGGCTTGTCTGACCTCACGGTAGCGTTCCTGAACTGGGGCGTTTTCGAGTGGCCCGGCGTGGATTTGGATGAGATCGAAGTGCCAATGCGGACCTACTCCGGGGACACGTTGCCATCGGCGAGCGACGTAGACGGCATGATCGAGCAGTTTGGTGGCATGTGCGCCGCGCTGACTACCCCGGGCAAGCAAGGGCTGGATGGGCGTCTGGCGGATGAGCTGGCCGGATTCGTGGTCGATCCCGTCGATGTCGATGGGTACGAGCCGAGTCTGTCGTTGCGCGACGGGAGCGGAACGCACTTCATCATCCAGCCAAGCTCCGACCTCCTCCCCGACGACATTGACGGCGACCCGCACACGGACAAGGCCCGCCGTTGAAGAAGGCGCTGCTGGGGTTCAGCAACACCATGGCGCCGGGTTCGAGCAGCGTCATTGGCACTGCCTTCCGCGACCACAAGACGGATGACGATACCGAAGACCTGATCGCTACCGAGGACTTTTTCCGCACGGACGAGTTCGAGAACGCGGACCACAGGATTCGGGGGCGCTTCGACGAACACGGCCAGTTCCAGGGAGAGGTTTCCATCTATGGCGAGAGGGTCGAAGACCATGTCATCCCGTGGGGCGGCGCACACGGCCAACCTACGAGTTGCGGGCCGTTCGAGATCGATTTCGCCGCATTCGAGGGAGAGAGCCGACACTCGACCATCCCCTACGAGGAGCACGCGATCCTGTCGGCCAAAGCCGAGAAGCTGGGTGGGCTCTACATCTATCGAAACGGTATCCGAGTGCTCCCTTACGGCGACACGGACTACGACTGGTTGGACATCGAGTTTCGTCGTACGAAAGGCGCTGCCTACTACTACTTCTCGCACCGAAAGATGTTCGGCTTCGTCGGAATCGACGCCGAGCACAATCGTGGCCTCCGCGAGAAAGCGGGACGGGAGGGGTTCCAGGAGAACAAGGCCTACCGGCAATTCAAGGCAATCTTGAAGAACTTCCTTCTCCAAGCCGCCGCGGATTTCTTTCGCAAGGATGGTGTCCATAGCGATACGTTCGGCGATCGAAAGGAAGAGCTGTCAAGGGAGGACGAGGCGCGCCGTCGGCGCGAGAAGCAGGTTTTGGCGCGAAAGCGGAAGTTCGAGGAACAGCTGCAAGGCTTCTTCGACGAGCTTGGCAGGAGCGAACCGCAAGACCGAGCCTTGGCCTTGGGCGGAGGGATCGCCGAGAAACTCGCGGTCGCGAGTAGCATCGGTGACAAGGATCAGGCCGCGAAGGAGGTTTTGGCGCTTGAGCGTGAAGCGTACGCCGAGATCAGGAGCTTGGAGAGCCGCTACCGAATTTCGCGTCCCCGTATCGGGCTCAGCAAGACGACCCTGCGGGATTGGAAAGTCTACAACTCGGAGTTCGCGGCGCTCCAGGAGAACGTCTTCCGACCCGCCCGTGAGCTGATTGCAGACATCGTCGGCGAAGAGGCCGACAAGGCGCGCCTGGCGATTGACCGCCGGGTCCGTACAGAAGCGGCGCTCGATGACTTGGGACGGGAGGTCAGAAGGACGACCGGCAGCACCAGCCGAGCCGTTAAAGCCAAGGCGGACGATGTCGCGGTCGAAGTCGGCCAGGTCGCCCGGAACTGTCTGCGGACCGTTGAGTCCGAGTTGCGTTCGGTGGTGAGCGAGTTTCAACGCGCCGACCTCGCCGACCTGCCCGATCAGGCGTTCGTCGAGATGCGCGACGGCATGGAGCGGCGCATCCTGAAGGTAACCGAGGACCAGTCCACCTTGCTGGAGTCCATTCTGGACCAGCTTCAAGCCGTCGACACCACCGGCGAGAACTCGCCGACAGATCAGTTGATGGCGATCGAACAACGGAACGTCCTGCTAGAGGAGGAGATGGAAGCCGACATGCACCTCGCGCAGTTGGGCATGGCGATAGAGATCATCAATCACGAGTTTTCGGGCACGATTCGCTCAGTGCGGAACAACCTGCGTCGCCTCAAGGCTTGGGCGGACGCCAACGCCGGGCTTCGCGAGCTCTACGACGGCATCCGCGCAAGCTTCGATCACCTAGATGGGTACTTGACACTGTTCACGCCGCTTCAACGCCGCCTACACCGCAAGCCTGTGGAGATCGTCGGCTCCGAAATCTACGAGTTCCTCGAGGAGCTGTTTCGTGAGCGTTTCGAGCGCCACTCGGTCGCGTTTCAGCACACACGGTCGTTCGACAAGTGCCGATTCGTTGGCTTCCCGTCTACCTTCTACCCTGCATTCGTAAATCTGGTGGACAACGCCATCTTCTGGCTATCCCAACAGAACCCGGACAAGGCGCGACGGATTCGACTTGACGCCGAAGACCGGACGATGCTCGTGCAGGATTCCGGGCCCGGGATCAGCGTTCGCGACCGCGAGGCCATCTTCGAGTTCGGCTTCACGAGGAAACCCGGCGGACGAGGACTCGGGCTGCACATCAGTCGCGAGAGCCTACGCCGGGTTGGCTACGAACTCCTGCTAGTGGACAGCGACGACGGAGCTATGTTCGCCATCAAGCCAGAGGACGACAACGACAAGATGCCGAAATGACAAAGAGTACATTTGCCGAACACTGTCGTGAACTTGCGCAACAGTTTCTTCAGACGGCCATCGTGGTCGACGACGAGGCGTTCACCGCGGAGGATGGGAGCACCGTTGGCCCGATCACGGCTCCGGGGAGGCGACGACCGTCGCCGCCAGTTGACGAGGATGACGCGGCACCGCGATCTGGTCGGCACAGCTTGGACACCAAGGCCATCATCGACGGATTCGCTTCCCTTGGGGTGATCTGCGGTGCCATTGGACCGACCACTCCAGCGATGGCCACGATCCGGCAAGCGGATATCGTCGTCCTAGATTGGCTCCTCAAGCGCGACGATCCCGAGTATGCCCTGACCTTACTGATGGACATTCTCACTGCTGAGCCTGATCGCAACGCACTGCGGCTTGTCGCTTTCTACACGGGTGAGGCTGAACTGGATCGAATCCGAGACCACATCGTCACGGAACTGAAGGCGGCAGACCTCGAACCCGCCGTTCCCGACGATGCGACCGTGACCTACGGACACGGTCGCATCGTGCTCTACGCCAAGCCGAGCGTAAACCTACCTCGTGCTCTCCAGAATCGACAGGTTCCCGAGGGCGAACTGCCGCAGCGACTGATTGAAGACTTCGCCGGACTGACCGTTGGCCTTCTGCCGAGCATCGCCCTTGCCTCACTGACTGCCGTTCGCGAGTCAGCACACGTCGTACTCGACACGTTCCGTGCAGATCTGGATCCGGCGTTCCTAGCGCACAGGGCGTGCTTGGCCAATCCAGACGAGGCGGAACAACACATGGTTGCCAGTATCGCGAGCGAATTGCGGAGCGTCATGGAGTACGCGGTGGCGGACGAGCAGCCAGCGGGGCGAACGCCGATCACGCAATGGATCGGTGCCCGGACGCACGCGTCGCAAGGCTTCAAGTTTGGCAAGCGCACTTTGCAGTTGGCGGAGGCTGTCAGTTTAGCCACAGATGGGCTGGGTGCGACCGGTAGCGCTAAGTTCTGGGAACGCAACTTCGAACGTCTCTCCGTAGGTTTCGGCGACCGAGATGGCGAGGCGTTGGACGAACGCCTGGCTTGGATCATGGCATCGCGCACCGTTTACGACACGCCACCGCCAAGGCTATGGCTGGGGACGGTGATAGCCCGATTGTCTGGACGAGCCGACGAAAACGACGAGCTGCTCATCTGCCTACGACCGCGGTGCGACAGCGTCAGGCTGCACGGAAGGACCTCGTTCGGCTTTCTGCCGTTGGTGGAGCCCGAGAGAGGCCAGGTACAGCTCATCGTCAGGTCGAAGGGAGAGTACCGAAGGCGGGGAGTAGGATGGGATGCCGCCGGCTGGAAGGTCCATGCGTTCGACCCCAGCGCAGACGCAGACGCCGTGCTGGCTGAGAAGGATCCAACCTCGGGGCGACTCGCATTCGAGGATGCAGGTGGCAATAGGTACGAGTGGCTCGGCGAAATGAAGGCCGAGTGGGCCCAACGTGTGGCCAGTGCGTTCGCAGACAACCTTAGCAGGCCCGCAGTCGATGACTCCGAGTGGCTTCGCAGATCCGCCAATAGGCGATGAGCGTCGAACAATTCCGACATCTCCATGAACGCCGAGTCCATCTCTCCCGTTGGAGGCCGTAACCGCTCGAAACACGTCCGCGTGCGTAGTCTCAGCACCAAGAAACGCTTTCGCGAGACCGTGGGAATCCTGAACCGCGTCTCGGACTGGTGCGGCGGACCGATTCAGGCTTTGGCGTGGTTTCGGTCACAGCCGCTGCCGTCGTTCGGCGGCCTCACCGCCGAGGATCTGCTGAATGCCGGACGCACCGACGCACTCAGGGCCTACCTGCGGCGAGTCGCCGAGGGCGGATACGCTTGACGGGGAGCATGGACAGACTCCAGCGACCGTTCGGACGGTTGCCCCGCTGACCCATGACCGGCAAAAAGCACACCCACTTCCGTCCGGAACCGCACACTGACGATCGCGAAACGGTTGCGCCGCTGCGCTACCGGCTCGCGGCGATCCTCTACGATGCCCTGATCATCCTGGCGATCTGGGTGTTCACCGTCGTGGCGCTGGTGACACTGATCGGCGACGCGGTGCTGGGTGCCTGGGTCCAGACGCTGCTGTTCCTCGAGATGTACGCGTTCCTGGCGTTCTTCTGGTGTCAGTGCGGCCAGACGATTGGCATGCTCGCGTGGCACCTTCGGATTCGCTCGGATGGCCCTTTCACGCCGACCCAAGCGCTGGGTCGCTTCGTGGGCGGCATGGCCAGCTTCGCGACCTTAGGTCTTGGATTCGTCTGGATGTGGTTCGACCGCGATGGCATGACCTGGTCGGACCGGCTGTCGCACAGCACCATCGTCCGAATCCGCGACTAGAGGCTGCCAAAACCACCGTAGCGTCCTAATGGTGCGCCTTCTGCTGCGGGACGGGCCGGGTGGCCGAGGGTCCTCGGACCATGGCATCGCTACGCTGGCGCGCACCCGCGAGCCGCCGTTTCGGA
>JAPPND010000113.1 GCA_028818795.1 Gammaproteobacteria bacterium
GATCTGCGGGAGCCGGGGGAGGGTAACCACCCTCGGCCACCCGGCCCGTCCCGCTCCGCCCGCCGTCGATTGGGACGGGCGACGACAGCGGCGCCCCTATGGACGCCGTTCCCTCCCGGCGAGAATCCGCTCCAGCACGGGCCGGATCTCCGCCAGGAAGCGCTCCGGGTCTTCGCTCATCGGGAAGTGCCCCAGTCCCTCCATGGTCTTGTACCGAGCACCCGGGATCATGGCGGCGAGTTCTTCACCTGCTTCGGGGGTGCCGCTCCAGTCGTATTCGCCGTTCAGGATGTCGACCGAGCACACGTCGGTGTCGATGGTCGCCGCCGTGTTGCGCACGTCGTGGTCGACGCAGTAGTAGTAGAGGTCTCCCTTGAACACCGCCGGCGCGCCCTGGCTGTAGACCCACGCGGTTTCCCGGCGCAAAGCCTCGGGACTGGTCGGCGCCATCATGCCGTACATCAGGTGGGCCTTGAAGTCGTTGCCGATGCGCGGGTGGTTGAACTCGTCGACGAAACCGCCGGGCGTGTAGGCGGACGCCTCGAGGCCGACCACGGCGCGGAACGCCTGCGGGTGACTTAGGGCGAGGTCGATCGCTAAGTGCCCGCCGATGGAACTGCCCATGTAGGCCGGGCGTTCAAGTCCGAGGGCCCGCGCCAGGGTGATGGGGACGGACATCAGGAAGTCCCGCGTGAGTCGGTACTCCTCGGTCCACCAAGACCTGCCGAGGGGAGGCACTGACTTGCCGTGGTACGGGAGGTCGTAGGCGATCATCCGAAAGTGTTCCTGGAGGCCGTCATCCTCGAGCATGTGTCGCCACTGCCGCCCGTCCGCCCCGGCGGTGTGCTGCAGGAGCAGTCCGACATCGCCGGTTCCGGCCTCCTCGAAGTAGACGCGATGCTCGACACCGTCGAGGGTCAGATAGACGTAGCGGCCAACTGCATTGTCAAAACGCGCGTCATACATTGTTCACCTCCCGCATGATTTCGATCAGGCGCCGAAGGGCGGGGTAGTAGGCGCAATAGTTGGCGGTGTCGCCCGCGATCTCGAAGTCGTGGTGAATGCCCGCGGCGTAGAGATCCTGATAGAAAGGGCGCGGCGTCGCGGCGAGCATCGCTTCCCAATCGGTTTCCGGGGCATGGATGGCGAGGTCGGTGGCGACCCCGCCCGGCCATCGCTCGATGGATCTCACCGAACCATCATCGATTCGCATCCTGTAGTTTCGATGCCCAATGCCGAGACGGACGGTCGCGTTCCAGTGCCTGGCGTGGATGCGGAACTCGCCGTCGTCGTTGGCACGCGCGCGGACGGCGTCCCAGTCGAGCATTTTGTTCCCTCTCGGTGCGTCGCTTGCGCTAAGGTAGCCGATTTGCCGAACGGCTGTCCGACAACGGGACCCCAATGGCGACGAGAATCGGCCTGATCGCCGACACCCACATCCCCGAAGCGCGTGCGACGCTCTGGCCGCAGGTCTACGACGCGTTCGAGGGGGTCGACTGCATATTCCACGGCGGCGATGTGCACGATCTCGCCCTGCTCGACGAGTTGGAGAAGGTCGCACCGGTCTACTGCGCCCGGGGCAACGGCGAGGACGGATCCGGGGGGCGTCCCATCCAGCCGGAAGATCCGCGAGTGAAGTATGTCTGGACCGTGGAGATCGAGTCGTTGACCGTGGGTTTGACGCACTACATCCCCGTGGAGGAGGGACCGCCGGGACTGACTTTGGAACGTTTCGTGGCCCGCTACTGGCCGGAAAAGACGCCGGACGTGATCGTATCCGGGGACAGCCACACCGAGTTGATCGCCGAGATCGACGGAATCCTGTGCGTGAATCCGGGCTCGCCGACCTATCCGCACAACTACGACACGCAGTACGGCACCATCGGTTTCCTCGACGTCGACGGAGATCGTGCCGACGCATCGGTCTGGCTGATCACCGACGACGGCATCGAACCGTTCGATTGGGACGCGATACCGCCGTGGAAACTGCGCTGACCTCGACTGGGTGCGACTGGATCGTTCCGCCGGCCGGAGACTGTCCGAGCCAGGTCGTGGGCGAAGAGGTCGCCCGGTATTTTCCGGCGGCCCAGATAAGCGAAATACCTGACGATCTTTCGAAGCCTCGTCACATTCTTGGAGTGACAACCGCGGACCAACGGCGAGCGCGACAAGAGCAATGTGCCGTCATGACGGAGATTTGGAGTTCCGCGAATTCAGACGTCGGGCGGTGCGCGGCGCTTGATGAGTACGCCAAACGTGCCGGTGCCGACCGGCGTGCCATAAGGCTGTTGGAGATGTTCCTAAGAGAGCCGCTCAATCGCCTGCCGCTCACCGAAATAGAATACGCGATGGATCAGCTTGGCCTCGCTGATGAGAACAACGACGTTCTTTCCGATGCAGAGCGAGAGTCGCTCGACCGCGACGGCTACGTGAATCTTGGTCCGCTCCTCAATGAAGATCAGCTACAAAGAATGCGTGACCGCTACGATGCGGCAATAGTAGAAGAAGGTGCCAGCGCAGCCGACAAGACGGGAATCGGCCGGGTCACAGATACCGTTGTCAAACCCATGAATCGCGATGGCCTCCTCGACATCATCTTCATGCACCCAAGGTTGCTTGCCGTCGTACGACATGTGCTTGGTGTACACCTCAAGTACATCGGCTCCAACTACCACTGTGCCATGCCGGGTTACGGCCACCAGGGCATCCACGCGGATTTTGTATGGGGCGTGAAGGGAGAACCTCAGGTCGTCAACGCCGTATGGCTGATCGATGAGTTTACGGAGGAGAATGGCGCTACGGGTGTCGTGCCGGGCTCGCATCGTTTGGGCATTCACCCAAGCGGTGACCTCGTGAACGGTGCGCCCCGCGAACTCAACGCACCCGTTGAGGGTGAGGTCAAGGTGACGGGTAGCGCCGGTTCCTGCCTCGTCTACAACGCGCACCTATGGCATAGTGGCACACAGAACTGCACGAACAAGCTAAGACGTGCACAACACGCGTTCTTTGGTCGATCAACCCGACCATCGTCGACCGATGTGCCCGCAGTAATCGACAGACAAGTGTTCAAGCGCCTTGGTAGAGTGGCGCGAGCGATTCTCGACATCGCGTGATTTCGTCTGAATTAAGTCGCTGGAACCACTCTGCAGTGCTGGTTCACTCGATCTGCCCGATTGCCTATCCATGACGCCGTTGCCAGGCGGAGCCAATCACGCCGGGTCGAGATAAACGGCGTATAGCCGGACGTCCTCCGGGCGCACGCCGTCGAAATCCACCCGCACCCGGATCGGGCCGGTCACGCCGTCGATGACGTCGTGGCCCTGCCAGGTAATCGGCTGAGCCAGGCCCGGTCCAACGGGGCCCTGGCTGGCGCCGCGATCGTAGCCCGGGACCGGCCGAAACGCATAGTCCTGAATCTCGGCGGTGATCGAGCTGTGCTCGTTGATGCCCTCCACGTTCACGGCGAGCCGTGCGGCACCACCCTCAAGGTCGACCGGCGCAGAGACGAAGTGCGGATCCGATACGCCCCCGTGCGCCCAGATACCGCCCTCGTAGGGTGAGAAGTACCCCAACCGATCACGCGGCCAGCCGGTGACGCGCACGCCGTCGCTCGCCTCCTCCGGCCATGGCGCGTACCAGAACAGGGTCTCGTCACCGACGTTCTCGAAACCCTGGCCCTGGATGAGGGCCGGGAAGTTGAGCGCGAGCGACTCTCGGCGCTTCAATCCCCAGCTGTCCTCGGCGGCCGAGACGATGGGAAAGTCGGGGATCGGTTCGCGGTAGTGAAGCCCGTCGTTGCTGACCGCGAAGCCCAAGTCCATCGTCACCATGCGCCGGTCGTTGGACGGGTGGCCATTCCACTTTCCAAAGAAACCGATGACGACGTTGCTGCGGTTCCATAACGCTGCGCCCAAATGCACCTGCTCGCCAGCGTTCTTGCCCGCCACCGGTGGCTGGGGAGAGACGTTGTGCGTCGCAGGCCGAAGCAGGTTGCATCGGCCCAGTGCTCGAAGTCGTAGGAGACGCTGGTGACCAGCTGGCGCGCCCCCAAAGCGTGCTTCCCCCCTTGGCCGGCCAGGTAGTAGCAGCCGTCCAACTTGGTGCCGCCCGCCATTTCGAGCCGACCGCCGACCGGATTGTTGGGCGACTCCCGCCAGGTCAGCCCGTCCGTGCTGTACGCGCGCAGACACGCCCCGAGTGCTTGCGCGGCTGGAAGGCCATCTTGAAGCGCTTGTCGGGGTTTGATTCCTCGGGTTCGTGGAAGACCACGCACGCCTGAACGTGCATGTCCTCCCCATGTCGACCAGATTGTTGTGCCTGCCGCCGTGGTATTCCACAAGCCCGAGGTCGGGCTTTTCCCACCTACGGCCGTCCTTGCTCCTGGCCAGACAAACGCGCTGGTGCCAGTGCTCGTCCGGACCTTGCCCCAGGTACCACATCATGAGCTCACCACCGATCCGAAGAACCGTGCCGTAGTACGCGATCCACTCGCTATCGGGGGTGCCCGGGTCTCCCACCGGTACTACCGGTTTGTTACCGTGACCGGACTGCTTGCCCCGCAGGTTCAGCTTCACACCGTGTTGGAACGGGATGCTGTGGTCATCGAACGGAAAGAGAACGATGGAGTCGAGACTGGCGTCGGGTCCGCCGTTGTTGATGCGCATGCTTTTCCCCAATGACTATACGCAGAAAAGGCAACCAAAATGGCTAAGAAACCGAACTTCGTCATAATCATGACAGATCAGCAAAGGGCTGATGTGTCCAAGCGTGAAGGTTTCCCACTCGATACCACGCCGTTTCTGGACAGTCTGGCCACACAGGGCACGTGGTTCGATCGAGCCTACACAACGATGCCTGTTTGCCTTCCGGCACGTGTGAGTATGCTGACCGGCCGGTATCCCAGCGCAACCCATGCGCGGACGAATCACAATGGAGAAGACGCGTTTTTCGAGACCGACCTCTATGAAGTGATGCGTCGGCACGGCTACCGAACCGCGCTCTGCGGCAAGAACCACTCGCATCTCAACGCGGATCGGATGGACTATTGCTTCCCTCTCGGCCACCATGGCGGCGGCAAGGATCGAACCGACGACGAGATCGCATTCGACGAGTACCTGGCCAGTCTTCGAATGCGTGCCGATTTCGATCCGGCACCCTATGGCGTGGAAGTCCAATGTCCATTCCGCGCCGTCACTGCCGCCACGAACTGGATCGATGGCCTTGCGGATGACGGCGACCCTTTCTTCCTATGGTTGTCGTTCCCCGAACCGCACAATCCGTACCAGGTGCCCGAACCCTATTTCTCGATGTTTCCGCCGGAAGCCCTGCCGCCAACTCTTTCCGACCGATCTGCGCTTGAGGCGAAGGGTTTCAAGTATCAATGGCTACGCCAAATCGGCGAGACGGCATTCCCTGACTATGCAGAGCAACTGCCACGTGCACGATCGAACTATTTTGGAATGCTTCGATTGATCGACGACCAGGTCAAACGATTCTTCGGCTACTTGGACTCGAAAGGACTGCGTGACAACACGATCATGGTCTTTCTCTCGGATCATGGCGACTATGTCGGCGAGTACGGGCTGGTGCGTAAAGGCGCAGAATTGCCCGAGGTGCTCATTCGGATCCCGTTTGTTGTCGTTGGGCCGGATGTTGCGGCTTCCGGCAACCCCCATCCAGCACATGTCACGACCGCAGACATCATGCCGACGATTTGCGAAGCGATCGGGACGGACATTCCGCGTGGAGTACAGGGACGCAGTCTATGGACGTTGTTGACCGGGAAGGACTATCCCGAGGCAGAATTTGACAGCGCCTATGC
>JAPPND010000122.1 GCA_028818795.1 Gammaproteobacteria bacterium
CGTCGAAGACCGGCACGGGCTAGTTCCTCCCTGGGCGAGACGCTAGAGCCGGCGCCACGACCCGATCGCGGCACCGGTCGCAATACCGTAGACGTGGGTGTGGACGGCGACGTCCGCCGCCCATGGTCGACTCCAGCCGAAAAATGCTGTGATGACCCCCGCGACCAGGGCGACTGCGACGATCACGGCGAGCCTGGGCGAGCCCGTGGCGAGACCGAACACGGCCATGGCGGCGAGACACCGTGCTGGAGCGGGTGCTGCGCTCGATGCCGAAGAACGCGGCAGAGCAGCCAACAAGCGTAGTGACCGCCGCGGCGGCGACAACGCGAAGCAGGATCCCGACGTTCATCCGGTTTTCCCCGGTCGTGCGAGTGTCACGTGCTGCATAGTGCGGCTCATTTCGGGAACACGGACAACCGGAACGTGCCGAGTATCGCTATACGGCACCCAGGTGGTTGGTTTGGGTGTCCTTCACGCCGGGGGTAACCGACGTTACACGGAGCGGTCGTCGCCCTCCCAATACGGCGGGTTGTTCAGCGGACCGGGGGTCTGCCCGAGTTGGATCAAGAGACCGTGAGCGCTCTTTGGCGAGATGAACGCGTCGATGGAGGTTGGATCGTCGAAACTCTTGTCGACAACGCGCACTCCCGCCTTCTCCATCGCGTCCACCTTTCGCTCGAGGTTCGGCGTCTGCAGCGTGAGGTGGTGAAATCCTTCACCGCGTTTCTCTAGAAATCGAGCTAGGAAGCCATCGGGGTTGATGGGTTCCAGGAGTTCGATGCAGAAGTCGTGCAGGTCGAACAGGGCGATGCGGAAGTCGCCGGTGTGGTGGTCCGCGGTGCGCCGGTGCGTGGCGCCGAGAACGTCCTCGAAAAAGCCGCGCGCATTGTCGATGCTGTGCACGGCGATCCCGATGTGGTCGAACCGGCCGACGGGCTCGGTGGGTTTTTCGGGCATGGGGCTTCCTCTCGTCAATCCGTGTTCCGGCGCACTGCGCGGTCTACCCAGATGCTGTCGGTGGCCGGGTTGTAGCGGGCATAGAACTGGCGCGGCAAGGCCTCGCAGAATGCCCGCATGCGAGCCTTGGCATCGGGCAGCGATTCGGCCACGAAGTAGACCGGCTGGTATTCGGTCACGGGATGGCGTTGTTTCGCCGCGACGGCGGGATTCCAGTCGACGAACTCGGCGCTGGATGTCTCCGCGCAGGCGTGGTCCAGTTCACCGTAGCTCGACAGCAACCCGGCGCCGTAGGCTTTCCGAACGCCGCTTTCGAGGAGTAGGCCGAACTCGACGGAATGCCAGTAGCAGCGCGCGAGCCGCTCGATGTCCTCGTCGCTGGCGCCGAGGCTCGCGAGACCGATTTCCTGGGATAGGTCGGCGAATGCGGGGTCGGCGAACATCGGGGCGTGACCGAGCAACTCGTGGCAGACATCCGGTTCCGGGGTGTACAAGGGCTTCGACTCGTGGCGGATGTATTGGGTCGAGAAGAACACGCGAAACGCCAGGCCGTTCAGGAAATCCCGCGGACTCAGTAGCCCGGCGACGGGCCGCAGCCGAAAACCGGTTCGGGCATCCAGGAACTCGCTGACGGTGCGTCCCCGGGGGATTCGGTCCTTGCCGAACCCGCAGTGCCGTTCGAAGTCCGCGAACGCTCGCCGGTACTCCCTGCAGGCGTGCCGCCGTCGCAGGCTATCGAGCCGCTCGTAGACTTCGCGCCAGGTCGCGTTCTCGGTGGGCGTGTAGTCCACAACCGGGAACTCGCAGCCGTGCCGGTGGCCGCGGGCCAGGGCGTCGACCATGGCACGTCGGGCGCGGTAGGCGGGATCGGCGAAGCCGGGGTGGTCTGCTTGGAGTGCGTCGCCCGCATCCATCGTGTGGTTGGCGATGCGGTCGAGTTCCGCGGCGTGTCTCGGAAACCACGGCACATTCTTGTGGTCGAGGACGACGACGCCGACCGCGGCTTGGCGAAGCTCGGCGATAACGGCCTCCATGGCGCATTCGCCCCTCTCGCCGTCGCAGTCGACGTAGAAGTCGAAGGTCTGTCCACGTCGCGGCCGGGATTCGATGTGCGTGAGACTGACGCCGTGCCGGCCGAAGGGCTTCAGGGCTGCTTCCAAGGCGCCGGGGCGGTCGCCGTGGAGCTCGATCAAGAGCGAGGTTCGCGGTTCCGAGCGGGACGTATGCGGGCGCGGGTTGGGCGGTTGCGGAAGATCGGTGCTCACGGTGGCGGAATCCTACGCCTATCGGCGCACCGCCGCCCGTTCCACGGCCCCTTGATTGGGCGCAGACGACAGGAGGCGAGTCGCTGACATAAACTGCGCGGGAGATTTGGTATAGCCGGGGGAAATGATGAGCGAGGCGGCGGAACCCTACATCGGAAAGCAGTTGACCGAGCGCACCTTCACGGTCACGGACGCGATGCTCGCCGACTACTACGGCGGACTGGCGCTCGCCCGGCCGGATGACGGCAAGGTGCCGTCCATGCTGGGGGCCGATGCCGAGAACGCCTACTTCGGGCAGATCGCCTTTCCCAACCACATCGGCCACCTGTGGATGCGCCAGGGCCTGGAGTGCTTGGGCGTCCTGAATCCGGGCCAGTCCTACACGGTGAGTGGCCGGATCCGCGACATCTATCCGCACCGGGACCGCTCCGTGGTCTACTACGAGGCCGAGGCCCGGGACGCCACGGGATCCGCCGTGGTCCGCACCCATCACCACCAGAGCTTCCTGCGCGAAAAGCCGGCCGGTGGGCAGGTCGAGTTCCGGGATCCGTCCAAAAAGCCCGGCGCACGTAAGTTCATCATTCCCGACGGCGAGCGCTTCGGCGGTCTGACCCGCACGATCACGCTGGAGATGTGCGGCGAGTTCTTCCACGGCAACGCCAACTACCACACCGACAAGAAGGAATCCGAAGCGTTGGGGTTCCGCGACGTGGTGGTCGGCGGCCGAATGACCCTCGCCTACACGACGCACGTTCTTGAAGAACGATTCGGCGACGCATGGTGGGACAGCGGCCGCTTGGATCTCAAGTTCACCAATCCGACCTGGCCGAACGATGAAATCACCGTTCGCGGCGTGGACAGCGGCCACATCGACGGTGACTCGTCGGGCAATGGGGATGACCGCCACGGCGCATTCGTGTGGTTGGAGAAGGCGGACGGCACGGTCGTCCTGATCGCCCAGGCGAGTGTTGGCGCGCCATAGCGGGCGCGTTGGAGTTTCGCTAGCGAAACTCCTTCGATGACGCAGTTTTGCATTCGATCGACAAGCCGCCGGTACGCTCGGCCATCGAGACCGAGACGCTGACCTACGGTCGCGCGGACGGCTTGGATCTGCTTGCGGAACACTACCGCGCGGCCCGAGGCGATGACCGGGCCGGCAAGGCCGTCGTCATGGTGCACGGCGGCGCTTGGACGTCCAACGACCGACACAGTCCCGAAGTCCTTTGCCGGGATCTGGCGTCGAGGGGGTTCGCCGTGTTCTCTCTGGATTTCCGTGACGGGCGCAACGGGAAGCATCCCTGCGCTGTCCAGGACATCACCGCGGGTGTGCGATATGTCCGCGCCCGAGCGGCGGCATTCGACATCGACCCCGAGCGGATCGGTCTCATCGGCAGCAGTTCCGGTGGCCACCTCGTTCTGCTCGCCGCCGTTCAGCCCGATACCGACGCGCACCGCGGTACGCCGATCCATGCGGACGTCGATGCGGAATCGGTGTCGGCGCGCGTTTGCTGCGTGGTCGCGCTTTGGCCGGTCTCCGATCCGTTGTTTCGATTCCGCTACGCCCAGCGGGCGGGCCGGGAGGAGCTTGTTGCCGCCCATCGCCGCTACTACCGCGACGAGGCGCACATGCGCCAAGCCAGCGTGCAGCGGGCGCTTCGCGCGGGCGAAATGCAGTACCTGCCCCCAGCCTTGGTGGTTCAGCCCGGGGAAGACGCCAACGTGCCGCGCCCCATGACCCTCGAACTCGTACGCGAGTACCAGGACGCGGGGGGATCGCTCAACTACCTTTTCTGCCCGGGACTGCCACACGCCTTCGCCTACCAGGCTTCTGCCGCGACATCTCGACTTGCCGATCAGGTCCAGGCGTTTCTGGCTTTGCACATGCTTCGGTAGGCAACCGCCGTGGTGCCCTGTCCGAACGTTGTCGGGACTGAGGTCGGCGCGGTGGCGGTGTCCGTCCGGCCAAGACGGAAACTACTGGGGTTGACAGCGCACTACGTCGTTGCCGGAGCGCTGTAGAACAACGCGGCCGCAATCGCGAGAAACACGATACGAAAGAACCAACACCACCCTTGGAAATGGTCTTCAAGCAATCTGGCTGCCCATTCCCAGTGAATCCACCTCATGAATCGAATCCTGAGCCGCACCAGTTTGGGAACCAGGGGAATGAGAATCAGAAAGATCGCCGCGAATAGAAAAAGCAGCCAGTCGGACATGTGATCTCCAAAGAGTGGCGCTACCGGGGAGGTCCCCACGGCATGAAGCCAGCGCGCTCAATAGACACAAAGCGACCTTAGCATGTCGTGCACACCAACAATTCTGTCGCTCGAATAGAGGCGCGCCACCCGAGACGAGTATTGTCGAGCGGACTCGACATGAGGCCATTTGTCGAATAGACTCGACAGCAACCAAATTGTCGAGTTCTCTCGACGATGCTTGATGACGAGCTTCTGGAGATCGCCGGAACCTGGAGTTTCTGGGAGTTGCCGCCCCCGCCCTCCATCCGCCGAACCGTGGAACTGCCCGGGTCGCTGTCAAATCGCACCGTTCTCGTGATCCAGGGCGTCCGGCGGTGCGGGAAGTCCACCTTGCTCGCGCAGTTGGTCGACCGCTATCAGCTAGACAGGAAACACTGCCTATTCGTGAATTTCGAGGATCCTCGTCTCGCGGGTTGCCTAGGCTACGAGACACTCGAACGGCTCACGAAAGCCTTCGGCGAGCGCTTGCCGGGGGCCAAGACGCTGACGGTCATGTTGGACGAGATCCAATGGGTGGCTGGCTGGGAGAGGTGGCTGCGGACAAGACTGGAGCGGCCAGGTCGTTTTCAGTTCGTGGTCACCGGCTCCAACTCGCGCCTTCTGTCCGGCGAATTGTCGTCCGTGCTGACCGGCAGGCACATCACGGTTGAACTCTTCCCGTTCGATGCGTCCGAGTTCCGGCTCGCCCATCCCGGCGCGACCATACGCGACTATCTGGATCGCGGCGGCTTTCCGGAACCCATCGCCCGCGACGACGGCGACCTTCTGTTGCGTCAATACTTCGTCGACATCGTGCAGCGCGACGTGCGGGAGCGCCTCGGTGCGAGGTCGTCGCTCGCGCTGCGGCAGATCGTGCAGATGGTCTTCGAGTCGGCGGGGTCCGAACTCAGCTTGCGCAGGATCGCCGCCGCCAGCGGCGTCGCGGTCGAGACCGTGTCCGCCTACCTGGAAGCCTGCGAGCAGGCCTACCTGCTGTTTGCGTGTCCGTGGTTCGCCTTCTCGGAACGCAAGCGGTCGCATCGAAACCGCAAGTACTATCCGGTCGACACCGCCCTGCGGCGAGTCGCGGTGACGCGAACCGGCCGTGATCTCGGCAAGGCGCTGGAATGCGCGACCTTCATCGAACTCAGGAAGCGCTACTGTGACGTGTTCTACTGGCGTCAGTCCGGCGAGGTGGACTTCGTGGTTCTGAAAGGCAGCACTCCCACGCCAATCCAAATCACGGCGGTCGACGCGACTGAACGTCACTTGCGCGCGCTCGACGCCTTCTACGAGACATTTCCCCATGCCGCCGAAGCCCTGGTAGTCACGATGGACAATTTCCCGGATGTGCTCGC
>JAPPND010000169.1 GCA_028818795.1 Gammaproteobacteria bacterium
ATCCACTTCGAGCGCTTCTTCGACACGCTGTATCGGCGTTACGACGAACGGTATGTCGTGAGCGCGCCGCAACTCGCCCGCCGAACACGGCGTTTGGAGTGGTAGGTCGACTCACCTGCCTTGAAGGCTGGTGTGCTTCAGAAACTCGACTACGGAATCAGAATCGGAGGTTGATCGGGGGCTTGCGCCTGCATAGGTGGCCTGTTGCCGGTCTGCCACCTACCTTATACGGCAAGACGGCCCTGCCGGGTCCCGGAACCCGCACTAAGGCGTGGCAACGCAACGCGCAAACGCAAGAGCGGTCTACGCCGGGCTACGTGTTGGGCCTGCTGACCGTGCGCGGATTCAGGACGTACCCCATCAGACTCGGAATCCCAGGTTCCCAATCGATCCTGCCTGCGGGTTGCCAGATGTAGCCCAGTTCCCGCAGACGAGTTGCCGCAGCCTGCTTCGCGTCACCGTCCGTGCCGGGTAGCGCCGTGCCGATCGCACGGTCCAGTCCCTCGTCGGTCAGGGTTCGTCGGTCCTCGTTGGTCGATGCTTGGTTGGCGAACGCCCGCGCCACTGCGGAGGCGACCGGCAGGCATCCTTCCCTTCGGAGTTCGCGATAGCGATTGGCGTAGTACTCGTCCCGTCGTTCCTGGAATCGGGGTTCGGCGACCGCCACGATGTCGGCATCGACTGCCGTTGTCCCGCGCTCGCGCAACGCCGCCCACAGGGCATCGCCCCAGACCTGGATGAAGTACGGATAGAGTTGGCTCTCCGCGACTACGCTGTCGAGGGTTCCCGGCGTCACGACCGCGCCGTGTTCCACCAGCGGTTTGGCCAAGGCGTCGAAGCTTGCCGGAGCATCCAGCCGCCCGATGTCGAGACGTTTCGACCCGTCCCAGAAGGACGCTCCCATGAGGCCTAGCCGATCCACGAGATTCGGCGTGCCGGCCAGAATCAGCAGGAACGGCGCCTCCGCCCGGACCCGCTGGCTGACGTTGAGCAGGGTGCGCCCGACATTGAGGTCCAGGTTGTGTGCCTCGTCGAGTAGTACGACCCGGGGGCGTCTCCTGCAACGCGAGATCAACCGTCGCGTCAACGATCCGACCCGGCCTCCTTCGACGGACATGCTCCCCACCTGGGGCACCTTTACTTCGGTCTTGCCGATGCGCTCCAGAATCGAAGGGAACAGCACGCCGCTGAGGTCGTCCGTGTGCGTGATGTCGTCGGGCGTCAGCGAGACCGCATCCGCAGCCCGTGATGCGACGATTTCGTGGTCGAACCAGCGCAACAGCGCGGTCTTGCCATTGCCTCGCGGTCCCATCAGCACGATGTCGGCAGGAACGGTGCCGCCCTCCCGCAGCACGTCGAGACAGTCCAGCAGCGTTCGCTGTTCGTCCTCGCGGCCAGCGAAGTAAGGCGGTAGCTGGCCGGTCCCCGGCATGAACAGTTGTCGCGGCGGGTCGTCCATCGCGGTAGGGTGGCAGACGACGTTGCCCGGTTCAAGGATCAGGCTCGGCCCGCACCCGGCCCGCAGGGCCATAGGGCGCCACGCAGTGGATCGCGCCGAGCAGCGGAGGACACTCACCGTCGACGAATGCGCAGCGTTCGCCAATCAGGCGGTTATCGACGCGGAGACGCTCGGATGGCACAGAAGTGCGGCCCAGGCCGTTTCGCGCACTTCGACCGGGCACTACAGGTGCAGATGGCTTGGGAGACGTTCGGGACGCAGTCTGGCGTTACTGCACGACTCGTCAGGCGTCTGCGAGCATTTCGGATAGCCTTTCCATCAGGCGTTCTCCCCTCGCGTGGACCTCGACGACCACGCCGTTCGCGTCCACGAGCAGGTTCTTCGGCAGCATGTTCACGCCGAACCGCTGGCTGATGGGGCTGTCGTAGCCCTTGAGGTCGCACGTATTGATCCAGCTAATGTCGTCCTCCACCGACGCGTCGTTCCAGTCTTCGCGGTCGGTATCCAAGGAGAAGGCGAAGATGGCGAAACCACGGTCGCCGTACACCTCGACGGCGGCCCTCAAGTTCGGTACATCCGCCCGGCAGGGGCCGCACCAGGATGCCCAGAACTCGATGAGAACGAGCTTGTTCTTGGCAAGCGTGTCTTTCAAACCGTAGGTGTCGCCGTCTCGGCCGGCCGCGGCAAAGGCGTCGATCTTGTCGCCCGACTTGATGAACCGAGTGTTTGCCGAGATGCGGGACAGTGTCTCGTTTCGAGAGCGAAGCGCGACTGCGGACGCGGGAAGTTGGGTGATGGCTTCGAGTTCGTCGAGGCGTTCCAGGGCTTGCGTGCCGCCGCGTCCGCCCATCGCGACGGCAAGAAAACTGGCCACGGGGTCGTCATCAGCATTAACACTGATGCGGCAGCGGCGGATTCCGTCTACGAACGGCTCGCCAGTGCGGCCGGACATCTAGAGAGCTCGACCAACCCTTTGTCGCCATCAATCGTTAGTGTCTGACCATCCCGGATTCGTTCCGTAGCATCCACAAGCCCAAGCACTGCGGGAATCCCGTATTCCCGCGCCACGATGGAGCCGTGGGCGAGGATGCCGCCGATGTCGGTGGCGAGCCCGATCGCCTGGGGAAACAACTGCGTCCAGGCGGGTGTCGTCGCGGGGCAGACGAGGATCGTACCGGGCCGCATCCGGTCGAAATCGCGGGGCGACAGGATGACGCAGGCTTCTCCGGTGACCCGGCCGGGACTGACGGCCGAGCCCTTCAGGGCGTTGTCGGGAGTTTCGGCATCGACATCGGACGGTAGCGGTGACCATGGCGGCGGGCCGGGGATCAGGGCGGGAGGCTTCAATCGCTTTCTCGCTTCCCGAAGTTCGCGCCGTTCGACCGCCAGATCTGCGTATTCCGGCAGGCCGGGGCCGTCCGGGTAGTGGGCATGCCTGTGGGATTCCGGGAGTCGGCGCAACGCGGCGATGCTGCGCACGGCCCGGCCGAGTTCGTCGGTGGTGAGGAAGAAGATGTCTTCGGGTTCATGCAAGGTGCCGGCTTCGGCCAATCGCCGACCCAGTTCCCTGGCAAAAGGGCGCAGGACGGTCCATGCCCGGCCCAGTTCGAACATCGCCCGTTCCCGGTTCGGGTAGTACCGGCGCGCAACCCAGAGCCGCCACCAGAACCGCCACCGGAGGGTGCCCTTGAATTGGCGGCTGGCGGCACGGAAGGCTTCTCGCCGCCGCCGTCTGAGTTGTCGTTTTGCGGCATCGCCATCGTAGGGGGCTACCAGCAGCGCCTGCAGGCTGCGCAGCGTGTTCAATGGACTCTCGGCTTCGGCGGGTTCGACGAAATCCATCGTGAAGACCTGGTGGCCGTATTGGGCGAAGTAGTCGTCCAGGGTGGCCCGTGCCTCGCCACCGTCGGGGTGGCGGTCGAGGGTCTCGATGAGCTGGTGGGGCGAAGCGGCGATGACCGCTTCGAACAAGCTCTCGCGGTCGCGGATCGCCTTGGCCACTGCCGCGAGGCTGGTTTGCGCGTCGAACGCTGGGGACGCCAGGCCGCTCAGGAACAGGCCGCTGGTGAACAGGCCGTCACCGTGCTCTTCAAGGAATCCGTGAAGCTGGTATTCGGTGCCGCGGGTTAGGGCGAACGCATTCCAGACACCGTTGTTGTACCAGTAGCGGGCGTCGGCCTTGGACATAGCCCGAATGCCAGTCCATAGCTGCTCCACGGTGGCCGCTTTCGGTTCCAGGGCGTGCCAGGCACGGATTTCGCGTCGGTAGCGGGGCAGGGCGACGTAGCGCCACCTCGGAACGAACGTCAGGTACATCCGAAGCGTCCGTAGTCGCGCGGCTAGTCGAGATCGTCGGCCGGGCCTTCTAGGCCGGGGTTGCCCCGTGCGGGGCGGTTCGCCCACTTGACGGTAGGCGAATCCGTTGACGGTCGTGGTGAGGTGGAACGAAGCGGGCGGCTGGGTGTCCTCGAAGTCGTGGTTGCCATGCCGAACCAGGTTGCGACCCCAGGCCTCCTGCAGCGACCGCTTCATGTGCAGGTCTTCGAAGAGCGTCGAGACGGGCTCGGGAACATGCTCGACCCACTGGCTGCGCTGCAGGTAGGCGCCGGGCTCCGGCGGGTCCCACCGGACGTCGACCAGCGGTTCGGGCGGCAGGTTCGTGATCGGGCGCGACTGCAGCAGCCACAGCTTGCCGGAGGCGAATGCCCACTCGATGTCCTGCGGGACGCCGTCGAAGTGTTCTTCAACGGCACGTGCCTGGTGACCGAGTTCGGCCAATTGGCTCGCCGACAGCGACGGAAGGCTCCGCCGGTCGGCTTCGACGTCGACGGATCGCGTACCGCCCTTGCCGGTTCCGACCACCATTCGCGCTTTGTCGCCGAGGTGGGTGTCCCTTGCTGCGAGGTTCTCCCGGTCGAGGACGAATTCGTCGGGGCCGACGGTGCCGCCCACGATGCCTTCGCCGAGGCCGTAGCTGGCGTTGACGATCATTTCGCCGCGCGCACCGGTGGCGGGATTCGCGGTGAAGAGCACCCCGGACACGTCGGCGTCGACCATGCGTTGCACGACCACCGCCACGGCCACGTTGTCGTTGTCGACGCCCACCCGGTGGCGGTACGCCAGTGCGCGGGCCGACCACGCCGACGCCCAGCATCTCCGGACGGCCGCCACGAACGCTTCCAGGTGGAGGATGTTGAGGTAGCTCTCCTGCTGTCCCGCGAACGAGAAGTCGGGCAGATCCTCCGTCGTGGCCGAGGAGCGCACCGCAACGGGTGCTGCGTCGGCGGCGATGCCGGCGTAGGCATCTCGGAGGGTGTCGACGAGGTCGCCAGGCAACGAGGCCGAGTCGAACAGATCTCGGATTCGCCCGGCTGCGGTGTCGAACGACAAGGTTCCTCGCACGATCTCCGGTTTCGCCGCCTCCAACACCGATTGTTCGACTCCGGTGTCCAGCACGAACCGTCGGTAGACCGCCGTCGGAAGGATGCAGCCGTCAGGAACAGCGAAGCCAGCTTCTACCAGTCGGGTCAGGGAAAGGCCCTTGCCGCCGACTTGCCCGAGGTTGGCTGGCTTGCCTAGTCCTATCGGATCGCGCTCGTTCATTCGCTTGTTGCAATCGAGAATGATTAACGTTTATATTTGCGCTTCATGTACGTCTGCCTATGCCAAGCCGTCAAGGACAGCGAGGTTCGCCAAGCGGTGGCCTCGGGTGTCGAGGACGTCGACCAGCTCGCCGAGGTGCTCGGCGTGGGCACCGGCTGCGGCTCCTGCCGCGACTTCGCCCAGACACTCATCGACGAAGCCCTCGACGAGTCTCTCGCCTACGCCGCCTAGGCGCTCGGGTTTACACTTTACCCCGCTTCCGTGGGGTCTATGTGGACATCATGAACATCCTAGTCACCGGCATGAGCGGGCTGATCGGCGGCTTGGTCCGCACGCGGCTCGAATAAGCGGGAGGAACCCTGCAAGTCGCTGGCCGAAGCGCGCTACGACGAGGCACCCGCCGAGTGGCCGTTGATCCGTCACGACATGGCGACGCGACCGCAGGGCGTCTACGGGTCGACGAAGGTGTGGGGCGAAGCCATCGGCCGCCACTATGCCAACACGTTCTGTGCATCCGCATCGGCTACGTCAACGCGGCGGATCGTTCCCCGGGACGCGGCGGAGGACCATCGCTGATCCCTGACGTCCGAATCGCATTGGACGGACGAACCCGAAACCCATAAGGTGAATCGAGGGGAGGGCCCGCTCGGCGAATTCCGGCCGCGCAGCTGTCGTCACCGCATGTGCAATCGACTAAGGAGAGAGTCTTGGACTTCGGAGTACAGGTAAACGTCTACCGAACATCTTGGGAGGACATTCGGACGTCCGTGGAAGCCATGGAGGCCGGCGACTGGGACAGCGTCTGGTTCGCGGATCACTTCATTCCGCCGGGCGCCAGCCGCGAACAGGAGGCGATGACCGCCTTCGAGGGCCTCGCGGCGATCGCCGTCGTGGGCGGCATGACGAAGAAGCTGCGGCTTGGCAACCTGGTGCTGGGCAATACGTACCGCAACCCGGCCCTGGTCGCGAAGATCGCCGGCACCATCGATACGGCGACCGAGGGACGGTTCACGCTCGCCATCGGGGCGGGCTGGTACAAGCGCGAACACGAAGCCTACGGCTGGACGTTCCCGTCGATGAAGGAACGCCAGGACCGGTTCGAGGAAGCTTGCGCACTGCTCCGCCTCCTGATCCGCTCCCACGAGCCGGTGGACTTCCACGGCACCTACTACGACATCGACAACGCACGCCTGTCGCCGGGTTCCTACGACAAGCCGATTCCGATCATGGTCGGCGGCACGGGGCCCAAGCGGACGCTCAGGACGCTCGCCAGGTACGGCGATGTCATGAACCTCGACGGCTGGGCCGGCGGCGGCATGTCCCTCGACTACTACAAGTACAAGGCAGGCATCCTCGAGCAGCACTGCGAGGACGCGGGCCGCGACCCTGCGGAGATCCGCCGCACGTTGCTGATGCCCTGCTACCTGACGGAGGACAAGAACCTGATCGAGCGGGTCGTGAAAGGTCTGGGGCCGGGGACCGTGGCCGGACCGCGCCAATACATCGTCGATCGCATCGGCGAGTTCCAGGACGCGGGCATCGCGGAGATCATGTTCGGTGGCGTGGGCGGCGTCGAGCGACTCAAGCAGTACGAGGGAGAGATCATCTCGGCGTTCCGGTAGAACGCCTGAGCTAGACACGCGCGAGGCGCGACGCTTGGAGCGTCGAGCTGCGAGTGTTATCGTGTGGGCATTCAGGTGATAACACTACCATCACGATGATTCGTACTCAGATTCAGCTGGAACCGTTGCAGTATGAGCGCTTGAAGGCGTTGGCCGCTCGGCGCTCGACCTCCGTCGCACACCTCGTGCGGGAAGGTGTCGATCATGTCTTGACGGTCGACCATTCAGACGCGGCATGGGAGCGATTGTTGTCGACTTCTGGAATTGGTCGCGCGGGCGATGGCGTGACAGACGTTTCCGCCGAGCATGATCGTTATCTCGCCGACGCGTTCGGATGACCGAGACGTTCGTCGATACGTCGGCGTTGTACGCGTTTCTCGTAGAGGACGATGACAATCATGCGGCAGCGGAGGATGCCTTGATGGCGTTGCGCGCCGAACGTGTCGGTTTGGCCACGTCCTCGTTTGTCGTCGTAGAGACGGTTTCGTTGCTTCAGGCGCGGGTCGGCGTGGCCACCGTTCGCGCCTTTTATTTCGATTTCTTTCCATTGCTTCGCGTAATTGCGATTGACGACGCACTGTTTCATCGGGCCATGCACGCCTTGTTGGGGGCATCGAGACGAAACATCAGTCTCACGGATTGGACGAGCTTCACCCTTATGCGGGAACTCGGAATCGTCCGGGTCTTTGCCTTCGATGCCGATTTCGTGGCGCAAGGCTTCGAGGTCGTGCCGCATAGCAGCTAACCCCGCTGCTAGTTTTTCCAGTATTCTCGCCCGCCTTTGACCGATAGCAGGGGAGATCCGCAATGAGCGTGGACGGACGGGTGGCCATCGTGACGGGAGCGGGTGGCGGGCTTGGGCGCTGTCACGCCCTGCTGCTCGCCGAGCACGGCGCAAGGGTCGTGGTAAACGACCTGGGGGGCAACGTCGACGGCAGCGGTCAGGGCGACATGGCGGACCGCGTCGTCGAGGTGATACGCGACAACGGGGGCGAGGCGGTGGCCAACAAGGCGAGTGTCGCCACTAGGGACGGTGCCAAGAGCATTGTCGAGGATGCGGTCAACGCGTTCGGGACCGTGGACATCGTGGTCAACAACGCCGGCATCCTGCGCGACAAGTCGTTCAAGAAGATGACCCTCGACGAATGGGACATCGTCATCAACGTCCACCTGAACGGCACGGCCTACGTCACTTGGCACGCCTGGCCGATCATGTACGACAAGAACTACGGCCGGGTGATCTTCACCTCCTCCGTGTCCGGCATCTTCGGCAGCTTCGGCCAGTCGAACTACGGGGCCGCGAAGATGGGCATGGTGGGGCTCATGAACAACCTCGCCCGGGAAGGGGCGTCGCACAATGTCCGGACGAACTGCCTGTCCCCCGGCGCCGCGACACGCATGACCGCCAGCGTGCCGGGCAGCACCATTGATCCCGACAACCCGAATCCCGCCAACCACCCCGGTCTCGTTAGTCCGGCAGTGCTGTACCTGGTCGGCGAAGATGCGCCCAACGGGCGGATCATCCAGGCCATGGGAGGCCGGTTTTCCTCGAACATGGTGTACACGAATGCCGGCGTCGATCTTGGCGTCGATGCATCGTTCGAGACCCTGGAACCGGAAATGGAGAGGGTGCTCGACATGTCGGAAGCGCAAGCGGGAAGCAGCTTCCAGAGCGCCAACGCCTGATCGGCCTTGTCGTCAGGCGAGCGCGTACAGATCCTCTAGCGAATACCATCCGTCGGCGTCCGCCCTGGACGCGGGTTTGTTGCGTACGAAATACCGCTTGTACAGGGTCGCGCCGCGGCTGTTTCGGTAGAGTCCGGCCTTTCGGGCGAGTTCGTCTTCGAGGGCCTTGGGCGAGCGCACGGAGCCCCACTTGCACTCGCCTAGGTCGGTCCAATTGTCCCCGCGTAGACCCACGACATCGATCTGGGTCTCCTTGCTCCAGAACTCGCCAACCTCGAACGCCGCTCCTAGGGCTTCTCCGGCGTAGATGCGTGGTAGCGCCTTGCGGCACAGCCGCTCGAAACCTTCGCCGAACCAAGAGTCAAGCGACGGCTTGATCGCCTCGGCGAAGGTGCGTGCCACGCCGGCGCTCTTGAGGGCGCTGGTGTTGGGGAACACGAATCGGAAGTGGAATCGGAGCAGCGGGTCGTCGATTGTGAACCGAAGCTGCTTGGGATTGGGACGACCGCCATCGAGCGGGTATCGGCGTCGGACATAGCCCATGGCCGTGAGCTGCTCGAAGTAGTAGTGCAGGTTCCGTTCGGGCAATCCGGTGGCGTCGGCAACGGCGCGCGCGGTGCGCTCGCCGGACGCGATGGCGAAGAGAACGGCGTGGTACGGCGCCACCTCCCGGAGTTCCTCGCGGAGTAGGAACGCCGGCTCGTGGAACAGGGGGGCGAACTCGTCGAGCAGGTTGTCGCGGATGTTCGCGTCGATGGAGCGTCTGTCGTCGAGGCACAGCAGATATTGGGGGAGGCCGCCGACCAGGAAATACGCCTTCGCCTGATCGACGCGCGACCATCGGGGATGGAATCTGGCCGCGTCCCGGTAGTCGAACGGCTGCAGGTGGATCTGCGCCGTGCGGCGCCCGAACAGGGGGCTCGATCGCCCTAGCACCTCGCGCTCCATGAACCCGAGATAGGATCCGCACAGCAGCAGGACCACGGCCCCCGAAGATCTCCAGTTTCGGTCCCAGCACTCCTGCAAGGCAGAGACGACCCCCGGGTCCGACGCGGCGATCCATTGGAACTCGTCGAGGGCAAGGACCAGCTTGGAACTCGGGTTCGCCGTGCGCCATTGCTCGACGACGGTATTGAACGCGCTCGACCAGTCGGCGATGCGAAGCTCCGCGAGCAACGGCATGTCGAGGGCAACCGAGGCCTGCCCGAGGAACTCGCGTACCTGCAATCCCTGAGGCGACTGCTTGCCCAGGTAGTAGACGCCCGCGTGGTCCTTCATGAATTTGAGGATCAGTTCGCTCTTGCCGACCCGGCGGCGACCGTAGATGGGAATGAACGCCGAATGAGGCGATTCGGCTGCCCGGGCGAGCAGCCGAAGTTCATTCGCGCGTCCGACGAATTGGCCCATGCGGTGCAAGTCTGCCCGCTGCTTTGCATTTCGTCAAGTCGTATTACGACAAGTTTAATTACGACAAGTTGTGTTACGACGAATTGGGCTAGGCGAACGACTCGGCCTTCGAGTTGGCAACGGGCAATGGCATTCGGCGCTAGTGTGCCGCGTCACAAATGGGCTGATGTTTGCGGAGGCCGACTTCGTGCCGAAGACGTGCCCTAAGGGTCACCTGGGGGCGGCACATCCTCGCTTCATCTACGCCGTTCCCAGACCAAGCCCCTTGGGAGCGGTTCGACGTATTTGTGGCACCGGAGACTACCGGCGTAGATCCAGTCCGATGATCTCGATGTCCGCTGCCGCACCGTACAGGCGCGAGGCCTTGTGGGACACCTCGGGTGGCGGCATCAGCGCTGGCCACATGTCGGAGACGCCGTCGATGGTCTCGCGGATGCGGCCGAAGACCGATTCGTGACCGGGATGGTCCGCTGCCGCCCGCTGCGCCCATAGGCCGGCCACCTGGGTAAACCCGTAGGCGTCCTGGTATTCGTGGGCGTTGGCCGGTACGCCGTCGACGATGCCGATGGCGTACTCTTCGGCGGCCTCGCCAACGAGCCGTGCGATCACTTCTGCGACGAGTGGCGGCGAGACGTCGACAACGTCCTCGTTCTCTGCGATGGCCGCAATGAGTTCCGCGTAGCGGGCCTGGACCTCGTCGTCGTCGCCTCCGGCAACCGCGTCGGCGTGGGCTTGGAGTTCGGCGGCGAAACCGCCAGAGCCCCTAGCCGCGAACTCCGTTTCCATGGGTTCGTACAGTTCGTCGGTCGGGTGCTTGGAGTGCGTACCGGCGGCCACCTGTTCGCCGATTTCGAACAACGCGTTGCCGACCAGGAGGTGCCCCCGCATCAGGCCGAGCCGGTAAAGGTAGGTGGCATCGTCCATCAGCGGCTCAAGCCGCTCGATCGTTTCCCCCGGTTCGTCAGTGGGCAGTGAGGCGCGATCTTCAACGCCGCATGCCGCGAGTGACATGCAGGCGATCGCAGACAGAATCCAACGTACGCGCCGGATCATCGCCAACCGGCCCGGTCGTATGTCTTCACGGCCAACGATTGGTTTGCGCCGAGTACCGCCGCGTTGACGGCGTCCTCCTTGAATTCGCCGAGGGTCGCGATGGGGCCGGATGCCGGCCCGACCACGGGGTATTCGTTGTTGCCTTCCGCGAACAGGCGCTGCGCGTCGTCCCCGGTGAGGTATTCGAGGAACTTCACGGCGTTGTCCCGGTGGGGTGCATGTCGGGTGACGCCGGCGCCGCTGATGTTGACGTGGGTGCCCCGGTCTCCTTGATTGGGAAACAACATGCCCAGACCTTCGGCCACCAGCCGGTCCTGCGGGTTGTCGGAGCCCAATAGGCGGCCGATATAGTAGGTATTGGCGATGCTGACCTCGCACTCGCCGGCGGCGACGGCGCGGAGCTGGGCCGTGTCGTTGCCCTGGGGTTGACGGCGGAAGTTCGCCACCACGCCGTTCGCCCACTCGCCCGCGCTCTCCTCGCCGTTGTGCTCGATCAGCGACCCGAGCAGGGACAGGTTGTAGATGTTGCCCGATGACCGCATGCAGACCTTGCCGCCAAGTCTCGGATCGGCGAGGTCCTCGTAACGCGAAATCCCTTCCGGGAGTCCCGCCGCCTTGTTGTAGACGATGACGCGTGCGCGTTTGGACAGTCCGAACCAATGGCCGCCGGGGTCGCGAAGGTGCGCGGGAATCCTCTCCTTCAGCACGGCCGAATCCACGGGCTGAAGGACACCCGCCTGCTGGGCTCGCCAAAGCCGGCCCGCGTCGACCGTGATCAGGAGATCCGCCGGGGAGAACTCGGCCTCGTTGACGATGCGTTCGATTAGCCCGTCGCTACCGCCCTCGATCAGGTTGACGCGAACGCCGGTCCGTTCCTCGAAGCGCTCGTAGAGGGCGAGGTCGGTGTCGTAGTGCCGCGCGGAATAGATGTTGACGACGTTGCCGTCGTCTGCCGCGGACGCCATTGCGGCGAGTACAAGACTTGAGGCCAAGAGTCGAGTAGCGAACATACCGAAACGCACATGCAAACGAATATCATTTGCGATTGTAAACGAATGTGTCGTTTTGGTTAAACCTTGCCGTCACGAAATCCCCAACGCCGAACGCCGGACGGTCGGCCATGCTGGCGCGGAGCGTTTCGCCCTGGTGCTCGACGAAGATCGAGTACCGGTCACCTAGGAACCGGATGTCCGCGACTCGAGGTCCTTGGCTCGCCGGACCGAGCCCCACGTCGTTGGGGCGGACGACGACGTCAACGGGACCGTCGAGGTGGTTTGCCTTCCATGGCAGCTCACCGAACGCGGTGGCGATGACGCCGTCGTGCAAGGTGCCGCGAACGTGCTGGGCTTGGCCGAACAGTTCCGCCACCGTCTTGTGTGCGGGACGGTGCCAGATTTCGTCTGGGCTCCCGGCTTGGACGATGCGGCCATCTTCGAGGATTGCGATCTGGTCGGCGAGTTCGAGGGCTTCCTCGGGATCGTGGGTGACCAGCAGGGTGATCCCGCCCGTGGAACGAAGTGCTCGCCGCGCATCCTCCCGAAGCGTACGCCGCAAGGTCGCGTCCACATTGGCGAAGGGCTCGTCGAGGAGGATCGCCCGGGGTGTCGGCGCCAGCGCGCGGGCAAGTGCCACGCGCTGCTGTTGACCGCCGGAGAGGGTGTCGGGATAGCGTTCGGAAAGCTCGGCGAGCCCGACCGACGCCATGCATGCCTCGGCGATCCGGCGTCGTTCGGAAGAACCCATCGGGCGCAGCCCGAACTCGACGTTTGCGCGCACTGTCATGTGCGGGAAGAGCACATGATCCTGGAATACCAACCCGATCGGCCGACGCTCGGGCGGGGGCTCGCGGCCGGGTTCGGCCAGCATCTCGCCGTCGAGCAGGACTGTTCCCGACTGCAGCCGCTCCAGGCCGGCCGCCAGGCGAAGCAACGTACTCTTGCCGCTGCCCGACGGGCCGAGCAGGCAGGTGATCTCGCCCGCCCGGGCGGACAACGTCACGTCGTGCAGCACGGGGTCTTCGCCGTAGCGGTGGCTGACCTGATCGAATTCGAGGGCCATTCGGGTCGAGTATACGCACGGGCCCGCATGGCGTCGGTACGAACGGGCCTCAGATGCCGTGGGACAATAGGCCGATGAACCGTGTTTGGACCCTCCTCGCCTGGGCTATCGCGACGCTCGTCGGGATTCCCATCGTCGTGGTGGTGGCGGCCCTCGTCACACCCGAGAGCGCTTCATGGTCACATCTACGCGACACGGTTCTCGCCGACTACGTCGTCAATACCGTCGCGTTGACGGTGGGGGTCGGCGTGCTCGCCGCGCTGATCGGAATCGCCGCCGCGTGGACGGTGGCGACCCGGGAGTTCCCGGGCCGGCGGCTGTTATCCTGGGCGCTGGTGCTGCCGCTTGCGGCGCCCGCCTACGTGGTCGCGTACGTCTACACCGATCTCCTGGAGTTCGCCGGGCCGGTGCAAAGCACATTGCGCGCCGCCACGGGGTGGGCGGCGGGCGACTACTGGTTTCCGCCGATCCGCTCGCTGCCTGGCGCGGCCCTGGTGTTGAGCTTGGTGCTCTATCCGTACGTCTATCTGTTGGCGCGGACGGCGTTCGAGTCCCAGGCGGCGTCGCTGTTCGAGGCCGCGCGGGTATTGGGTGCCCGGCCCAGGCGAGCCTTCGGGACTGTCGCCCTGCCGGCTGCGCGCCCGGTCATCGCCGGGGGGATCGCATTGGCGATGATGGAGACCGTTGCCGACTACGGCGTCGTCGACTATTTCGGCGTATCGACATTCACGACGGGCATCTTCCGAACGTGGTTCGCGCTTGGCGACCGGGCGGCTGCGCTTGAACTGGCGGCTTGGCTGTTCGTGCTAGCGCTAGTTCTGGTGCTCGCGGAGCATGCCGCCCGGCGGGGACGGTACAGCAACCCGGTGGCACGTGACGTGGTGGCACCACGTTTGGTTCTGCATGGTGCACGGGCGGTCTTGGCGAGCATCGGCTGTTCGATTCCGCTGTTGCTCGGATTCATCGTGCCGGTGGTCGTCTTGGCAACCCACGCGGCTGCGGTGGGCGACCCGCTCTTCGGTTCGGGCTTTGGCGGTTTTGTCACCAACAGCGTGGTGGTCGCCAGTGCGACGGCGGGTGCGGCGACCTTGTTGGCGGTCTGCCTGGCCTACAGCGGACGCTTGAGCGGTGGTCGGTCGACGGGACTGGCACTACGCACCGCAACGCTCGGCTATGCGCTGCCCGGCACCGTGGTCGCGGTGGGTGTGCTGGTGCCGCTGGCCTTCCTCGACAGGTCCATTGCCCGATTCCTGGGTGGCCACGGGATCGATGTCGGGCTGTTGATGACCGGGACGGTCGCTGCCCTGGTATTCGCCTACGTGGTCCGGTTCCTCACGGTGGCGTACAACGCCTGCGACGGCGGGATGGCGAAGGTGCATCGGAACTTGGACGCCGCCGCCCGGGCGCTCGGCGCGACGCCGCGCCGGGTACTTGCCGCCATCCATTTCCCGCTGACGCGCGCCGCAGTCGCGAGTGCCGCGTTGCTCGTGTTCATCGATGTCATGAAGGAATTGCCGGCAACGTTGATCCTGCGGCCGTTCGACTTCGAGACCCTCGCGACCCGGGTCTACCGCCTGGCTTCGGACGAGCGGCTCGCGGAAGCTTCGACCGCCGCCTTGGCCATCGTCCTCGTCGGCGTAGTACCCGTCGTGCTGCTCAACCTTACGGCGGCACGCCGACGGAAGGACGGTGGCCGGGCAGTGCGACTCGCATGGGACGAATCCGCAACCCGTTGAATCGAAAGACCAAAGCCGTAGGGGCGACCCTAACGCGCCCGTCAGGGCGCGCGGTCGCCCGCATCGAGATCTGCGGTTTCGTCGTCCGCGGGACGGGGCAAGCCCGTCCCCTACGACCGTGTTTCACGGCTCGTCGGAGCCCCGGCTCCCCGGATGGAGCCTCGCATGGCATAGTGCAAGCGGATTGAAGCCGGGCGGGTTGCCACGAGACATGGATGGAGATGGATAACAAACTACGCAGTGCGCTCGACGAAGGCGACCTCGACCGCGTGAGATCGCTTGTTCTTCTCGGCGCTGCGGAGGCCCGCGCACAGGTTGGTCTCGGCGCGGCGTCGGAACTGACGACCCTGCAACTTGCCGCGTTGCACGACGAGGAGTTGGCGCACGCGCTCCTTGATCGCGGCATGGAATGCGACCTCCACAGCGCCTGTGCATTGGGTATGAGGAAGCGAATCGCGTCCGCGACAGATGTCGAATTCGACACCCTTGCCGAGTGGCTGACGCCCATGGGTTTCGCGTTGATCCGCGGCAACTACGACGCGGTTCAGGCCTTGCTGCGGGCTGGCGACGATCCGAACCGCCCCTTGCCGCGCATCGGGTTCTTCGTCTGGGAGCTCGAGGCGATGACCGGGGGGCACGGTACTTGGCTGCCAATCCACTCGGCAGCCACACATGGCTACGCGGATGACGCGCATCGCATCGTGCAACGCCTGATCAAAGGCGGTGCCCGGGTCGATTCGACGAGCCCGCTCGGTGCCCAACCCATACACTTGGCGGCCATCTACGGGTGGCTGCCGGTGATGTCGACGTTGTTGAATCACGGCGCGGATGCGAATGCCCGCACCCGGGAGATGTCGGATCTGGTTTGGGGTTTGTCGGCACCGGCCAACGCGCATCGGGCGCATCGGCAGACGCCGCTCATGATTGCGGCCCATGAGGGAACAACAGCGGCGGCGCGGCTGCTGCTCAAGCGCGGCGCCACGGTGGGGTTGCGGGACAGTTTCGGTAGTACGGCACTGCATGCGGCGGCCAGCGCCTGGTGGAACGAGAACACCGAGTTCGTATCCTTGCTCCTCGAATCCGGTGCGGACCCGAGCGCCAGGAACAGCCGGGACCGTACGCCCCATGACCTCGCGGCTGCGGCGGGCTATACGGCATCCGCCGCTTTGCTCGCCGGGCAATGAGACCGGGTACGGCGGCTGCTAACATCGCCCCCATGCTTGCCGAATCGACGCCAGCCGAACTCGGTCGTCTCAACTTCGACAACCGGTTCGCCTTGGCGCTGCCCGCGGATCCGGAGTCCGACAACTTCCGGCGCCAGGTGGCCTCGGCCTGCTATTCCCGCGTGATGCCCACGCCGGTGAGCGAGCCGCGGCTCGTGGCGTGGTCGCCGGAAGCCGCCGCTCTGCTGGACCTACCGTCGGAAGTCGACGAGAGCGACCTGTTCGCGGAGGTGTTTGCCGGCAACCGCTTGCTTGAGGGCATGGACCCCATCGCCACCTGTTATGGCGGCCATCAGTTCGGCAATTGGGCGGGGCAGCTTGGCGATGGTCGCGCGATCAACCTAGGTGAAGTCCTCAACCGCCGGGGCGAACGCTGGACTGTGCAGTTGAAAGGGGCCGGGCCGACCCCCTACTCCCGGACGGCGGATGGACTCGCCGTGTTGCGGTCGTCCTTGCGCGAGTTCGTGTGCAGCGAAGCCATGTTTCACCTTGGCGTACCCACGACACGGGCGTTGTCGCTGGTGCTCACCGGCGACGAGGTGGTTCGGGACATCCTCTACGACGGCCACCCCGCAGCGGAACCCGGTGCCGTGGTCTGCCGGATCGCGCCGTCCTTCACCCGGTTCGGACACTTCGAGATCCTTGCTTCGCGACAGGAAAAGGATCTGCTTCGCCGGTTGGTGGACTTCACCATCGAGACGGACTTCCCAGAACTTGCGGACGAACGCGAGGCGAAGAAGCGAGCCCTGGCGTGGTTTGCGGAGGTGTCCGAACGCACCGCCGACATGATCGTGCATTGGATGCGCGTCGGGTTCGTGCACGGCGTGATGAACACCGACAACATGTCGGTGCTAGGACTCACCATCGACTACGGCCCCTACGGCTGGCTCGAAGGCTACGATCCGACCTGGACGCCCAACACGACCGATGCCTCGACGCGGCGCTACCGGTTCGGCGCCCAACCGGCCGTCGCGCAGTGGAACTTGCTGCAACTGGCCAAGGCGATCTACCCGTTGATCGAGGATGCCGATCCCTTGAACGAAGTCTTGAACGGTTTTGCGGCGCGCTACACGCGCGGCTCCGAAGCGATGGTCGCGGCGAAACTCGGTTTGCGGGAGTACTTGCCGAGCGATGAGCAACTCAGTAGCGAACTGTTCGAACTGATGGGGGCTGCCGAAACCGATATGACGCTGTTTTTCCGGAACCTGGCGGACGTCGACCTCGAAAATCCAGGCATGGATCCCCTTGTGGATGCCTACTACGAGCCTGCGGCGCTGTCGCCGGCGCTGCGCGAACGGACGGAAGCCTGGTTGGGGACCTACGCGCAGCGGGTCCGCGCGGAGAATTGGCCCGAACGCGTGGCCCGGATGAATGCGACGAACCCGCGTTTCGTGCCCCGGAACTACCTGGCGCAACTTGCCATCGACGAGGCCGAGCGCGGCGAGTTCGCATTGCTCGGGGAATTGATGGACGTGCTGCGCCGTCCCTACGACGAGCAGCCGGGCCGGGAACGCTTTGCCGAGAAACGCCCGGAATGGGCGCGCCACCGCGCCGGGTGTTCGATGTTATCGTGCAGTTCGTGAACGGTTCGAAGACGATGAAACGAGCATTCGCCTTGGTCCTGGTCGCGGCGGCGGCCTCGGCGTCATGCTCCGATGAGGCACCGCTGACGGAAACGCCTATGGAACGGATGATGTCGGAAATCCAGATGGACGCCCGGCGAACGGCGTCGTACACGGGTATCGATCGAATCGGCGATGCCGTCGTCGGTGCCATGCATGCCACGTTGCGCGAGGAGTTCGTGTTGCCGCGCAACCGGTCCCTGGCCTATGCCAATCACCCGTTGCCGATCGGCCACGGTCAGACCATCTCGCAGCCGTTCATCGTGGCCATCATGACCGAGGTCCTGAACGTCGAACCCCACCACAAGGTCTTGGAGATCGGCACGGGCTCGGGCTACCAGGCGGCGGTGCTTTCGCATCTCGCGGCAGAGGTCTACACGATCGAAATCGTCCCCGAACTGGCGGAGACGGCTACGAAGCGGCTGCAGCGGCTCGGCTACGACAACATCTTCGTGCGCACGGGGGACGGTTGGTACGGCTGGCCAGACCACGCCCCGTTCGACGGCGTGATCATCACCGCCGTCAGCGACGAGATCCCACCCGCGCTGGTCGACCAGCTAACCGACGACGGACGCCTGGTCATGCCGCTCGGCGACGACGATGGCTTCCAGGAGCTAGTCGTCTACTCGAAACGCACGGGCATCGCCACGCCTTTGTTCCCGGTTCGGTTCGTACCTTTGACAGGGGACCATTGACTGCCTGCCCGGTCCCGTGGGCCTCAACTGATGTCCAGCGACTCCCGGTCTTCAAGTGGCAAGAGGTCCCGGCGCGCGCCCGAGATTGCCTCCACGAAATCGTCGCTGGCGCGCGGCGCGTTGCGGAAATAGTCGTTCCAGTCTTTGTAGACCGGACCGGTCAACTTCCTGCTCGGGGTTGCGGAGGAGGACTTGGGCACCTTCCTGTCAGAGCAAGGCATGGATCGCCTTTTTCGTCCGGCCACAAGGGCGATTTATGGCTTTTCGTTCACGGCGGCAACGTCTTTGCATTTCGGCGCGTCGCCATGGCAGTCTCGATTGTTCAACACACGAGAGGGGAGGCTCGGAATTGAGCGACTCCGAAACCTGGGAGACCCTGGTGCGCCCGTACCGCGAACTGATCGCGGGAATCGGCGAGGAACCGGATCGGGAGGGGCTGCGCTATACGCCCCAGCGCGCCGCCAAGGCTCTGGCGTTCCTGACCCGGGGCTACGGCCAGAGTCTGGACGAGGTCGTCAACAACGCCTTGTTCGAGACCGACCTCGACGAGATCGTGCTGGTCAAGGACATCGAGCTCTACTCGCTTTGCGAGCATCATGTCCTGCCGTTCATCGGCAAGTGCCACGTCGGCTATCTTCCGAGGGGACGCGTCCTCGGATTGTCCAAGGTCGCGAGGATAGTCGACATGTACGCGCGACGACTGCAGATCCAGGAGACCCTGACCCAGCAGATCGCCAACACGATTCTCACCGTCACCGGCGCGTCCGGCGTCGGCGTGATCATCGAAGCCCAGCACCTTTGCATGGCCATGCGGGGCGTCGAGAAGCAGCATTCGACAATGAAGACCTCGGTGATGCTCGGCAGTTTCCGCGACAACCCGCCGACACGTTCCGAGTTCCTGCAGTTGGCGGGTAACGCCTAAGACGCATGTCGCGCTATCGCATCGCTGTCATTCCCGGCGACGGCATCGGCAAGGAGACCGTGCCGGAGGGCATCCGCGTACTCGACGCCGTCGGTGCGCGTTTCGGCATCGATTTCGACTGGGAGACCTTCGACTGGGGCTGCGAGCGCTACGCCCGCACCGGCACCATGATGCCCGAGGACGGCATCGAGACCATCCGTGGCCACGACGCCATCTTCCTCGGTGCAGTCGGTTTCCCGGGGGTTCCCGACCATGTCTCGTTGTGGGGCCTGCTGATTCCCATCCGGCGCCACTTCGAGCAGTACGTGAACCTGCGTCCGGTGCGCCTGCTCAAGGGCGTTGAATCGCCGCTGCGGGGCCGCACGTCGGAGGACATCGACTTTCTCGTGGTGCGCGAGAACAACGAAGGCGAGTATTCGGACATCGGCGGACGGCTGTTCCCCGGCACGGACGACGAGGTCGTGGTCCAGGAGAGCGTATTCACCCGGCGCGGCACCGACCGGATCATCCGCTACGCGTTTGAGCTAGCCCGACGACGTCCGCGACGCCAGGTCACCTCGGCCACGAAGTCCAACGGCATCAAGCACACGATGCCGTTCTGGGACGAGCGCTTCGAGGCGGTGGCGGCGGACTATCCGGACATCGGGACCGCGAAGTTCCACGTCGACATCCTGGCGGCGCAGTTCGTCCTGCATCCGGACTGGTTCGATGTCGTGGTCGGCAGCAACCTGTTCGGCGACATTCTCTCGGACTTGGGCCCCGCGGTGGCGGGAACCATCGGCATCGCGCCGTCGGCGAACATCAATCCGGAGCGGGAGTTCCCATCGATGTTCGAGCCCGTGCACGGCTCGGCGCCGGACATCGCAGGAAAGGGCATCTGCAACCCCATCGGTCAGATCTGGTCCGGTGCCATGATGCTCGAGCACTTGGGGCACGAAGATGCCGCGCGCGCCGTGGAGACGGCCATCGAGGCCGCGCTCGCGGACCCAGCGGTCCTCACTCCGGACATGGGCGGCAATGCGAACACCAAAGCCCTTGGCGAGACGATAGCCCGCACCGTCGCGAACCCGCCCCCGTAGGGGCGACCCTTAATGGTCGCCCGCCCTGTGGTCGCCGGGATTTCGGTGCTGCGGCTGCGGGACGGGACAAGCCCGTCCCCTACAGGGTCGCCGTGATCTCGCCGAGTTTCTGGGTAAGCAACCGGTTCTCTCTGTAGTCGATGGGGATCACGACCAGGCTCGGTCCCGGATCCCGGAACGACTGTTCCAGGACGTTCTTGAGATCCCGGCTGTTCGGACAGTAGTAGCCGTTCCAGCCGAACGCGTCGGCGAGTTGCAGCCAATTGGGATTGCCGAACGACAGGTCGGTGTGACGCCCGAACTCGTTCTCCTGTTTCCAGGCGATGAGCCCGTACTCGTTGTCTTGCCAGACCAGCACGGTGATTTCGCTACCCAATCGCTGGGCGGTCTCCATCTCCTGGACGTTCATGAGGAAGCCCGCATCGCCGCAGACCGCGAGAACCCGATGTTCCGGGAATACGAGATTGGCCGCGATGGCACCGGGCAGCGCGAATCCCATGGAACAGAATCCGTTCGGGATCAGGCAGGTGTTCGGCTCGTAGCAATGGTAGTGGCGGGCGATCCACATCTTGTGGGCGCCGACATCGGACAACAGGATGTCCGTCGCACCCATCACGGCTCGCGCGTCGATCAACGCCTTCTGCGGTCGGATCGAGCCCTCGGTGTCGTCGTCGGCGTGCTCCGCGATGTCGTCGAGCATGTTCGCCCGAAGAGCGCGTTGGTTCGCGAGATCGAAATGGAGTCCGCCCATCCGGTCGACCCGCTCGTTGAACATCCACAGCAGGTGCGCCAGGTCGCCGACCAGTTCGACCGTCGGCACGTAGTGCGCGTCGACCTCCGCAGGCAGAAAGTCGGCGTGGATAATCCGTTTGTCGGCGTTGGGGTTCCACAGCCGAGGGTGGTATTCGACCATGTCGAACCCCAGGGAGATGACGAGGTCGGATTCGTCGATTGCGAGGTTCACCCGGTCGCGTGTGCCGAGTCCCGCAGTGAACAGGCAGTACTCGGCGCCCATGTCGACGCACCCCTTGGCCATGAAGGTGCTGACCACGCCGATGCCCGTCTTCTCGCAGAACAGCTTCAACTGCCGGCTGGCGCGCCGGCGAATGCAGCCGTTGCCGGCGAGGATGACCGGCTTCTTGGCCTGTCGAAGCAATTCGAACGCTTGGTTGACGATCTTGTCGTCCGTGACCGGGCGTCGGCGACGGCGGGGCGTGATGGGTCTGGCGTCGGTATCGAGTTTGGCGATGTCCTCGGGGAGTTCGATGTGAACTGCGCCGGGTTTCTCGGTGGTGGCGATGCTCACGGACTTGCGGATGATCTCGGGGATGGCCTCCGGCGTGCGCACCGTTTCCGCCCACTTCGTGACCGGTTCGAACATCGCCACGACGTCCATGACCTGATGGGACTCCTTGTGCAGGCGGTGCGTGGTGCCTTGCCCGGTCAGCACCAGTAGCGGCGAGCGGTCCATGTTGGAGTCGGCGACGCCGGTGATGAGGTTGGTGGCACCCGGCCCAAGGGTTCCCAGGCAGGCGGCCGGCGTACCCGTAAGCCGACCGTAGACCTCCGCCATGAACGCCGCCCCCTGTTCGTGGCGGGTCAGCACGAAGCGGATCTTGTCCGAGGCTTCGAGCGACATCATGAAGTCGGCGTTCTCTTCGCCGGGGACGCCGAAGATGTACTCGATGCCTTCCTCTTCAAGGCATTTGACGAACAGGTCGGATGCTTTCATGGGCTCTTCCTTGCCGGAGGTTGGCAACGATTTGGAGTACGTGAACGCCGGCTGGTTCCGGTGCCGTGTGAACGGCGACCGCCTGGGGCGTCAGAGCGGTTGGGTTGGCGGTCGATATCCCGCCGGGTTCACGACGTAGCGGTCGAGGAACAGCGCCGCCTCGTCCATGGTGGGTTGGACCCACTTCGGCCACCGCGCCCAGGTATGCGGCTGTTCGGCGTAGATGTGCATCTCGGCCCGGGCACCTGCTCGCGACAGGGCGTTGTACATGTTGATGCTGGCGGACACGGGAACCACCTTGTCACCGTTGCCGTGCAGGAAGAACGTCGGCGGGAAGTCGGCGTGCACGTACTCGATGGGACTGGCTGCCTTCGCCGCCTCCACGGTTGCGGCGTCGCCGAGAATGGCGGCTGCGCTTGTACCCCCGGACGTGCGTTCTCCGACATAGAACGTGACCGGCGGGTAGACGGCGATCACTGCGGCGACGGAGGTGTCGACGCCGGCATTCCCCCCGTCGCCCTCGTATTCGGCGCGACCGGGTGTGGCGGCCAGCAACAGGGCGAGGTGGCCGCCCGCCGAGTTGCCCAGCACGGCGATTCGGTCCGACTCGACGCCGAGCAAGCCCGCGTTGGCGCGAAACCATCGCATGGCGGTCTTCACGTCGTGAACCTGGGCAGGCCAACGCGCTTCCGGCGTCAACCGGTACTCGATGGCGACGCAGGTGAAGCCTCGCGTGGCCAAGGCGGTCGACTGTGGCGGCATCATGGCCTTCGAACCCATGCGCCAACCGCCCCCGTGGATCATCAGCACGCCCGCGCCGTTCGGATTCGCCGGACGATAGATGTCGGCGTGCAGGTCTCGACCGCCGCCGGTCCCGACGACGACGTCTTCCTCTGTGGGATTCGACATTGGTCTTTGCCGACTCCCCGACCTATTGGTCGATGCCGCCCAGGCAGAGGTATTTCACCTCCATGAACTCGTCGAGACCGTAGTGCGAACCCTCCCGGCCAATGCCCGACTCCTTCATGCCGCCGAAGGGCGCGACCTCCGTGGAGATGATGCCGACGTTGACGCCGACGATGCCGTACTCCAGCGCTTCGCCGACCCGCCAGATCCGACCGATGTCGCGACTGTAGAAGTAGGCGGCCAGGCCGAACTCGGTGGCGTTGGCGAGCCGGATCGCGTCTGCCTCGGCGTCGAATTTGAACAGCGGCGCCAAGGGTCCGAAGGTCTCTTCCCGGGCGACCTTCATCGTGGGGGTGACACCGGTCAGGACCGTCGGCTCGAAGAACGTGCCGCCGAGGGTGTGGCGCTTGCCTCCAGCGACCACGCTGGCACCGGCTGCGACGGCGTCGCGGATGTGATCTTCGACCTTCTCAACGGCCGCCATGTCGATCAGCGGTCCCTGTTCCACGCCGCCGGAAAAGCCGGGTCCGACGCGCAATGCCGCGCTGGCTGCCGCGAGCTTCGTCGCGAACTCCTCGTAGACGCCGCCCTGGACCAGGAAGCGGTTCGCGCAGACGCAGGTCTGGCCCGTGTTGCGGTACTTGGAGGCGATGGCACCCTCGACGGCGGCGTCCACGTCCGCGTCGTCGAAGACGATGAACGGGGCATTGCCGCCCAACTCCATGGAGACCTTCTTGACCGTGCCCGCGCATTGTTCGAGGAGCAGCTTGCCGACCTCGGTGGACCCCGTGAACGACAGCTTGCGGACGATGGGGTTGCCGGTCAGTTCGCCGCCCGTCTCCCGGGACGGGCCCGTGATCACGTTGAAGACACCGGGCGGAATGCCGGCACGGGTGGCGAGTTCGCCGAGCGCCAATGCCGAGTAGGGCGTGGCGGAAGCGGGACGGGCCACGACCGTGCAGCCCGCCGCCAGCGCCGGACCGGCCTTTCTGGTGATCATGGCGTTGGGGAAGTTCCACGGCGTGATGCAGGCCACCACCCCCACGGGCTCCTTGGTCACCACGATGCGACGATCGGCGAGCGTGGTGGGGATTACGTCGCCGTAGGCGCGCTTGCCTTCCTCGGCGAACCATTCGATGAACGACGCACCGTAGAGGATCTCGCCACGCGACTCCGCCAGGGGCTTGCCTTGTTCCGCGGTCATGATGATGGCGAGGTCTTCCTGATGCTCGAGCATCAACTCGTACCAACGGCGCAGGATGTTGGCGCGTTCCTTGGCCGTCAGGGCACGCCACGCCGGATAGGCCGCGTTGGCCGCTTCGATGGTCCGACGGGTCTCTGCCGCGCCGAGGGCCGGTACGACGCCGATGGGCTCGCCCGTGGCGGGGTCCGTTACGTCGAACGACCGGTGGGAGTCGGCATCGATCCAGTCGCCCCCGACATAGCATTGCTCGCGGAAAAGGGCGGCGTCTTGCAGGTGGATGCCGGAGACGATCTCGGCGGTAGCGGCGGACATGGGGTTCTCCTCTCGGTGGCCTTTCGATCATATCAGCCTGTCCTCCCGAGGGAGAATCGGTTGGCCGGGTGATACGCTTGACGACCTTGCAGCACGTGGGAGCGGCCCCAATGAGACGAAAGTCAGTCGTTTGTCTTGGCAGCTCTGCGGTCGCCGTCCTTGGTGTGTTGGCCTTCGTGACCGGTGTCGGCAGCGAACTGCCGAATCTGGCCGATCGTGCGGGCGGATTCCTGGCCGCGATGGACCCCCAACAACGAGAAGCCGGCACCTGGGCGTTCACCCACCGAGAACGGTTCGACATCCACTATGCCCCCATAGACCTAGAGGGCGTCCGCCATGGTGAGCTTTCGGACACGGCAAAGAAAGCCGGGGAGAATTTGCTCGCAGCGGTCCTGTCGGCGCGGGGACATGAGAAGACCGGGGCCATCCGGCATTTGGAACTCGACATCCGCGAACTCGAATCCGGCCGATCGGGTGTCGAGGAGTTCCGCGACCCCGAACGCTACTACTGGGCGGTCTTCGGCGAGCCAGTCGCCGACACAGCCTGGGGGTTTCGTTTCGAGGGCCACCACCTGTCGTTGAACGTCACAGCGATCCCTGGACAACCGGCGGCAACCCTGCCGTTGTTCCTCGGCGCACAACCACGCCTCGTCCCAGAGGGCATGCCCTCCGCCGGCGTCGCGGTACTCGGCGAGGAGGAGCGCCTCGCACGCGAGCTATACGAAAGCCTCGACGAGACCCAACGCGCAGCGGCGACGCTGCCCTACAAGCGCGGCCGCGGCCACATGCTCGGCCAGGTGTCGACGCTGCGCGACCCGGCATCGGTTGGTCTGCCACGCCGCGACATGAACGACGATCAACGCGAGTTGCTTGACGCCTTTCTGGCCGAGTTCGCCGGGCTCTGGAGCGCCGAGATCGAAGCCGCACGACTCGCGGAGATCGATGCCGCACGTGAAGACCTGCATTTCGCCTTCGTTGCCAGGGACGAGCCGCCGTTCTCCTTCTACGTGCGGGTGTCCGGGCCGGGTGTCCTGATCGAGATCGACAATACGGCTGGCGGCGATCACCTGCATGCTGCGTGGCACCGCCCGGGGGCGGATTTCGGCGAGGATTTACTGGCTGCGCACCTGGAACGTCACCACCGCGTTTTGGCGCTACGCTAGGAGGCTGCACCGTACAACTGGCTTGACCGGGAGCTCTACGTTCCGAGCGTTCATCTTCGCCCTTCGAACGTGAAAAGACATCGCTTGATGGCGCAGTTTGCGCAGGACCACACTCAGCAACTCACCGTATCGCCCTAACAGAAGGAGTTGGGAATGTGGAAAGTAGCAAGGTTGTTTGGCATAGCGGTCGTCTTGTTCTTGTGCGCATCAGTCTCTGGGACCACGCTGATTGGTACCGGAACTGAGGTGACAGGTGATTCGACGCGCTTTTGGTCAGTAGTAAAGGGGTACACATCAGACGACTGTAGTGGTACATCACACTATGACGCCGGTTCCGGACTGGCAATCTGCCAAATACCCGGGGTCGTGTCCTACGCGGGCTGGTGGGGTCTTGGCGGCTGTAGTCTCTGCAAGCCTTGAGGCCTACGTCGAACTGCTGCAACCCGTCGCTGGGCAAGGGAGGCTGGTCCCTGCCTTCCTAGTGACGGGTACGTTCGCCGACTGGCTGCCGTCATTCGTCCTATGACCACCACGGACGCGACGGTTACCGGCCGGGACTCGTGGGCGAAATCAACTCCCACCGCACGGCGTCGGCCACTGCGATATCGCCGGTGGTGGCGTCGGAGACCACAACGGTCACGGGACCGGCGGGAAGTTCGAACCTTCCTAGGTCGTTCCAGCCGTGCACGGCGGTACTTGCATTGAAACCCGCCGGTATGCGCCGCTCGGCCGCCTCGATCTCCAGGTCGAGTGTTCCCAAGCGATCGGCGACTCGCCAAAACCGCGAAATCTCGGACCGGGTTCTCTTGCTCGCGGACGATCCCGGCAGGTGGTAGGAGAGACGCCACGTCCCGGACGTCGGCAGTTCCGCGCGGAACGAGGCGCTGCCCTCCCCGGAGCCGGCGCGGATGCGCGTCAGCGTCCGCCGGTACTTCCCCCAGCTCGCCGTGTCGGCGTGTTCCTGACGTCGCCAACGGCGTGCGCCGGCGTCGCCCTGGTATTCCGTAACGGTCGTGCGATCCACCTCGTCGCCACCGAAATCCATCCGAAGACTGGTCCGGGACGGCTGCACGACAGAGAAGCCTGGGTCCAGATCGTCGACGACGATGCCGAGGTCCGGCGGCATCCAGTCGCTCGGCCGAGCACCTTGGAACGGTTCGCCCGCGGCAAGGGTGTCGGAGTCGATCTCGGGTAGGGCCAGCAGCATGATGCGCCGGTTCTGCGACAGAAAGGTCTCGAGGCGTACTTCGCGGGGCGGCGACCGGGTCACGACGCCCAATTCCAGCGACGTGTTGCCAGGGACGTGGGAGAATCCGCCCCGCTCGAACGCCGCCAGGGCGCGTGCGTCCGATACCCGAAACGAGATTCCCGCGACACCTGGCACGTCCTCGTCGTTGCGTACGTGGACGGAGAGCTGGTATCGGGGCTGACCGCCACCGTCGTCGGCGAGACGTTCGATGCGAAGATCGGAAGCGAGGAAACCCGGCAAGGCCGACTGGCGCATGAAATGCTCGATGTAGGGGGACATGGCGGGGTCCGTGTCCGCCATCGCCGCCATCAAGTCTTCGAGTTCGAACGTGTCGCCGCCGTGGCGCGACCGCATCAACGCGAGGAACTCGGCGACCTTGTCCCGCCCCATGAGCACTTGGATGGCCGAGGCGATGAGGTCGCCCTTGTGGATCAGGATGTCGGCATGGTCCCGGGATGCCGTCGGGTCGAATCCGGTGAACGACAACTCGGCGCTACGGTCCTCCAGCTCCATCGGGAAGAACTGGTACCAGTTGAAGCTGAAGGTCGCCTCGCCGAGGAGCCGGTGCATCACGCGTAGCGGCAACGGCGCGGGACCGAAGCCGGGTTGCAGCCAATGACCGGGCGCCACGGTCCGGGCACCGCGCCACCGCCATGCCGTCAGCGACTCGAGCAGGTAGTTCGCGGCGAGCGCACCCTCTCCCGATGCGCTGGTCAGGGAGGTCAGGAGGTTGCGCGCGCCGCGGGCCGTGACCCGGAGTCCGTGCGGAGCGCTCTCCGCGAAGCTGAGGTCCAACCCCAGGGCCACGTCGCTGGGGGCCGACCAACCCCGTGCGTTGTATCGCGTGGTAGGTAGGCCGTGTTCCGGCAACATCTGCACGCCGGGCAACGACTGGACGGTGTCCATGAACCGACCGCCCCCGTAGCGCCTAAGCTGGGCCGGCACTTCGGCCAGGCTGTGGACGCGGTGGGGGTAGGGCAATCCGGGAATCATCGCCAGTCGGGTTCTGAGGTGCTCGAGAGTTCCTTCGAGATTCCCCTCGGCGGCGAAGTGCTCGACGCCGGCCAAGTGCATCGGATGGACCAGCAGCTCGTATTGGACGCCGTCGACCGTCAACGACCGGCGTTCGAACGGTGCCGTGATCAGCGGGAATTCGGCCAACGGCACGCTCGGTCGAAAGCGCAGCTCGGGAGAGTCCAACATGCGCCCCGGTCCTGCGGCGTGCCAACCGTCCGGCACCTTGACGACCAGGTCGATGCGGTGGAAATCGGGGGGATGAACCGCCGGATTGTCGTTGCCGAAATTCGCACCGGGCATCGGCAGCCAGCGAACCGCCGGCGTCAGCGCCACGTAGCGCCTATCGAAGATCGACGCCCGCTCGCCCTGCAGCACGAGAGGCATGCCGAGCAGCGTCTCGTCCAATGCCCACACCGAACTGTCGAGGTAGCCGAAGCGCGGGTCGGGTATGCCCTGGGCGCGTATCGACAACGTAGCCCGTGTCCCCGGTGGCAAGGCCTTGGTCGGGTGTATGGCGAGAATGCCCAAGCGATGCTCGAACGGGGTGTCCGAGCCGTTCAGTCGAACGGATTTCAACCGCATGGACGGGTTGAGGCTGAAGAGAAGGTCGGTCGCGACGCCTTCCCGAGTTACCCGGAAGTCGAGGTCGACCGCGATCATCACCTCACGTCCCGGATCGATGCCCACCGTTCCCGCGACACGCTCGAGGTTCGGCCTCGGCGATTGTTGAATCGCTCGGTGGGCGTCGGCCCAAGCAACGCGTTCCGCGCGTTCGCCATGGACATGCACGACCAACCCGGCGAAACCGGTGCCACTCGCCAGCAGGAACGCGGCTCCCCAAGCGACGTAGGGCAGGCGCGAGGCGGAGTCCCGACGAGGAAACAGCGCTGCGGCAATCGTCACCAACCCGACAGCAAGGACCAGCGACGCCAGACGCTGGGCAACCTCAACCAGCGAGGGCATGCGGGGGAGGATTTCCGAACCCGGCAATCCAAGGTTTGCGATACCGGAGACCGCTGGCAGCAGATACAGCGGCGTGTTGAACAACGCCCAGAACGCGCCGGAGAGCAAGGCCAGGGCAACCAGACACGCGACCAGCCGGTTTCCCAGCGCAGCGGCCAGGAACATCACCAACGCTCCCCAAGCGACTAGGGCTGGAGGCGCATCCAAGAACACGAAGGTTACGAGCGAAGCCGGCTCCGGCGTGACGCGGCTGTCGGAGATGCGGCTGCCGGACAGGTTCACGGCCTCGTCGAGCATCCCGATGCCCTGCAGCAGCAGCGCCCAGATGGCCAGCGGCAGCCAGGCGATGAACGCAATGCCCAGCAGTCGGCCGCCAAGCAGCACGACGTTTGGGATAGATCGAGCGTCGAGCACCTCTGCGATCCGTTCCCGTTCGTCCCGGGCGCGGATGTCGAAGGCCAGGAAGACGACGACGATGAGCAGCACCGAAAGCAACAGCATGCCGACGCCGGGCAGGGCGAACCGCGGGACACCGGATCCGCCGAGATAGAGGAACGATCCCCCGGCGACCACCAGGAAACCCAACAGCCAGGTTCGGCTCAAACGCCGCGCCCCTCGGAACTCCGCAGCCGCGACCGCGAGAAAACCAGCCCGGTGTGTCGTCATGGCCAATCCCTGTCAATGAACTTTCCTGTGATGCCGGCGACCGCCCGAGTGATCCAGATCAGTCCCGGCGGCGGGTCGTCGATGATCCGAACGACCTTGCGAAGCGCTCAGGCGGCGGGCCTCGTGGGGACGCACGATGTCACGTTGACTGTCACGGTCTGTCAAGGATCCCGGGCAGATCAAACCATGCAGTGAGAGAGGGCGCGGATCCTCAATTCCCAGCAACATTCCCGACAACATTTCCCTCGCGACCCGAACAAACCCGGCGACATGCGGAAGTCTCCGGCGATCAGGCTTCGCCGCGATGTAGAGATTGCACCACATGCCGGTTTCCCCCAAGGGCCGCAACGCGACCTGCGCATCGCCCGCAAGTTCGTCGCGCATCCAGCGGGGCATACAGCAGACGCCCCGGCCCCGGGCGACGAGATGAACCATGAGCGACGGCAGCTCGGTGGGTAGCAGGTGAGCGGGCTCGACGTCCGATGGTTCGAGGAAATCGGTGAACACATGCAGCCGCGAACGCCGAACGGGGTATGAGATCAACGTCTCGGTCGCGAGGTCCGCCGGCGAGAACCACTCCTGCGCGGCGCGCGGATGATCGGGCGCGCCACTGCGATCTGCATCTCGACGGCGAACAGGGGTTCGTACACCAATGCGGGATCTTTGATCGGGGCCGTTTGTGAACACGACGTCGAGGTCGCCCCGCGCGAGGGCCGGAAGCGGATCGAGGGTCGACGCCATGGGGACATCGACTGCCACGTTTGGCCAAGCCTGGTGATAACCCTCGAGCGCGGCAAGGAGCCACCGCGTCGGACCGTGGTGTTCGACGTTGACGAACAAGTGCTCGACAATGCCCTCGGACAGGCTGTCGACATCGACCAGGGCTCGGCGAACTTCGGGCAGCACGGTGTCCGCCAGGGCCAACAGACGTGTGCCCGCCGGAGTGAACCGAACCGGGTGGGTCTTTCGAATGAACAGACGCCGGCCGACGAGGACTTCGAGATCCTTTAACTGGTGAGAGACCGCCGAGGGCGTCAGGGAGACGCGTTCGGCGGCGTGACGCAGGCTCTCGGTGTCGCGCAACGCCGCCAGAGTACGCAAGTGCTGGATTTCCAAACGCATTCCAGTACCTCCGCCTATGGTTTGCCTCAGGTTCCGAACTATAGGCGAGCGCCGCAGGTGCTGTCTTTCCGGCTCTTTACTAACGTACAAATACGCATCCACATGGCGCTTCGCCAGCGCGGTCAACTCAGCGCAGGAAACGAGGCTTAATACCCCGCACGGCCCGGGACGCCGCAGGTTCTACGTCGAACCGCTTGTCGACAGGGTGTCGCTGCCGACCGGGTCGATCCCGGCCACGAGCGTCATTCGCACCAGGTGCGAGAAGCTGTCCGCGCCCATCTTCGTCATGACGTTCCGTCGGTACACCTCGATAGTGCGGGAGCTGATTCCGAGCTCGCGCGCAACGCGCTTGTTGGTCCTTCCCAGCACGAGCCGTTCGAGCACCTGCCGTTCCCGCGTGGTCAGCTCCCGCAGCCGGGTCCCGATCTCGGACCGCTCGCGTTCGTCGCGCCGGACGCTGCGGTCGACATCGATGGCCCGCCCCACGCTCTCCAGCAACTGCTCGCGGCTCACCGGCTTTTCGAGGAAATCAACCGCTCCCGCGCGCATCGCCTAAACCGCCATCGCGATGTCGCCGTGGCCGGTGAGAATGACGACCGGCAGGGTCTCGCCGCGGTCGTTCAGACGCCGCTGAACCTCCAGCCCGTCCGGCCCCGGCATCTTGACGTCCAGCAGGACGCACGCGCCGAGGCCGACGTCGTGGGATTCGAGAAAGTCAATTCCGGACTCGAACTGGGCCGTTCGATAGCCCGCCGTCTCGAGGAGCGCGTGCAGCGACGCGCGCACTGCATCGTCGTCGTCGACCAGGAAGATCAGTTCGCCAGCCGGCACGTCTCCTCGACGACGGCATTGATGTCCTTCACGGAACGCTCGGTGTCGCCCCTGCCGGTGAACTCGCGCAGCAGCCGAATGACTGCACCCGCCCGCAGGGACTGCGTGACGGCCTGGTCCATGTACTCGCGGACCTTGGCGGGCATCTGCCGCTGCCCTGATCGATCAACGCGGCGCTGGCTTCGACGAAGCCGACGACCGCGGACAGCGGCTGGGTGAGCTCGTGCGCCGGCGCGGAGCCCATTTCGCCGACGGCACTCGCCCGCGCGACCTGCATCAGCTCCGACTGCAGCTCTTCGATGCGCGCGCGCGTTCGCAGCGTCTCGGTGAGGTTGTGAAGCGTACCGACGAAAAGTGTCGCTTCGGTATCGTCGCGCAGTTCGCCCACCGACAGGCGGAGTGGAACCGTCGCACCGTCCTTGCGCCGGCCCGTCACATCGCGGCCCTTTCCGATGACCCGCGCCTCGCCCGTCCGAAGATAGTTCCGGATGTACGTGTCGTGGTTCCGCCGGTCCCTCGGGGTCATGAGCAGGTTGACGTTGTTGCCGAGCACTTCGTCCGCGGAATACCCGAACAGCCGTTCGCAAGCGGCGTTGTAGAGCAGAACCGTCCCGGACGAATCGATTACGACGATGCCGTCGAGCGCGGCGTCGACGACCCGACGAAGCTTGTCCTCGCCGAGGATGAACGGTGATTCGGAGGCTTGCGTTGTCGGTAGGGGGTCTTCACCCTTACCGTCTGCCGCTGGAGCGGATCACGTCCATTGGCGCATTATGGTTGAGCGGAGTTGGCCGTCAATGGCCACTCGGCTCGTGGCGGGGTCCACCCATGCCGAGAAGGGCTGAACGCCGCGACCGCGCAGGATGAAGGACCCTTCACGGCGCTCGCCGCGGCCCGTGTTCAGCCGCCGGCCAACGCCTGCAACAGAGCAGTCGTCCTGGCAAAAGATCCGCGGCTGTCGTCCCCGGCGGGATAGATGCTGGCGATGACTTCGGTGGCACCGGCATCGAAATAGGCCTGAAGCTCAGCGGTCACTTCGTCCTCGTTGCCGACCACGGCGATCTCGCCGGCCTGGTCGATGCCTTCGGCGTCGAGTTGGCGGCGGTAGTTCGGGAGTTGGCCGTACCCCGCGAAGATCTGCACTGCGCGGGCGGTGGCCTGCGCCTTGTCGTCGTGGACGCAAACGGGCAAGGCCGCGATGACGCTCGGCGATTCGCGCCCCGCGTCCGCTGCCGCCTTCGTGATTCTCGGTGCGGTGTGGTTGGCGATGGTGTTCTTGCCCACCATCCAGGTGACCGTGCCGTCGGCGACCTCGCCGGCGGCCTTGAGCATTAAGGGCGCCAAGGCGGAAACCACGACCCTGAAGGGCGACGCGTCGGGGCAGGCGAAACCGGTACGCACCTGGTACGTCTCTCCCTGGAAGTCGACGCGGCCCTCGGTACCCAGTGCCTTCAATACGGTGACGTATTCGCGCATGTGGAGCGCGGGACGGTCGTAGGCGAGACCCAGGGCTTCGATGCCGGGTGCGTGGGACGGACCGACTCCGAGCACCAACCGACCGCCGCATAACGCGTTCACGGTTGCCGCCTGTTGCGCCAATGCGCTGGGATGACGGGGATAGGACGGCACAACCGCCGTGCCCAGTTCGATACGGTTCGTCTGTTGCCCGGCGAGAGCCAACATCGTCAGAGCATCGAAGGTGCCCACTTGGGGTGTCCAGTAGCTCGAAAACCCCTGTTCCTCCTTCTCGACGACCTCGTCCACCAAGCTTGCCAGTGGTTTGCCTCGCCTGACGTTGCCGCCGTAGATGCCTATTCTCATCGGTGCTCCTTGTCTGCCGGCGCCGCCGGGTGTTGCTCACTTCGCGAGGATGATAGACGATCTTGGTCCGACACCTGCGTGAGGAGATCCGATGGCACGCGCACGGTTCTCTCTGGCACTTGCCCTATTGGCCGCGTTCTTGGCCCAGCAGTCCGTGGCGCAGGGGGTCGAGTTCCACGACCTGGCTTTCGACCAAGCGGCCGAACGGGCCGCCGCCGAGAACAAGCTGGTGTTCGTTGACTTCTTCACCACGTGGTGCGCGCCCTGCAAGGAAATGGACGCCACCACGTTTCAGGATCCCGAGGTCGCCGACTGGCTCGCCGAACACACCGTGGCGTTGAAGGTGGATGCGGAGGCGAACGAGACGAACGAGGCACTGGCGAAGCGGTTCGGGGTCCGATCGTTCCCCAACTACGTGTTCATAGCCCCGGACGGGAAGCTGATGGACCGCATCGCCGGGAAGCGTTCACCCGAGGAGTTCATTGCCGTTGGCGGAAGTGTGCTACGTGGCGAGAATGCCGTCGACCGCGCTCGTAGTGCACTGGCGACCGGCGACCCCAACGATCCGATGTTGCGTTCTAGGTTGGCCGATGCGTACGTGGAAATGGGACAGGATGAGGACGCGCTCGAGGGGTATCTCTGGTGTTTCGATGAAGGCGAGAAGCATCGAAAGAGCTATCACGGCGTACGGCTATCCTTCCTGTTGAGCACCATTGAGCGACTTGGACGTCGGTACCCACCCGCACGAGAAGCTCTCGTCGAACGTCGTCAGGTGGCAGAACAACGCATCGTCGACGGTTCCGCCGAGTACGAGGACATCGCGGTGTATTCAAGCATCAACAGGGTCTTCAATGATCAAGAGGCCACGCTTGCCTTGTACGATCGCGTCAAGGACGAAGGATCGCTGGACGATGTAACGCTCTTTTCGTTCAAGAATACGTGCTTCGACCTGCTGGTGGACGCGAAACGCTATGAAGAGATCGTAGCGGAATACGACGTTTCCGGAAGGGTCGACCAGGAGTTCGACTCTTACCGGTGGTCGATGGAGACGTATCGTGATTTCGACGCACTGCTCGACCTGGCCAACGAAGAGATCGCCGAGTCCATGCGCAAGGAGGTAGAGAAACTGGCGAAGGACGAGCTTCTCCAGAACCAGATGCGCCAATCCGCCAAGGATATGTTGCGTCGCGGCGTCGCTTCGTCCTACCAGGTACTGATCGGTGCCGGTCGCCTCGACGAGGCAACGGCTGTTGCCCAACGGTTGACCGAAGAGCTAGACGACGCCGAATCCCACTACGCCTTGGCGTGGGCCGGCTACCTCACCGGGGCACCGGTGGAGGCGAACTTGACACAGGCGCGCCGGGCGTTCGAGATGACCGGTGGCGAGGACATTTCGATTGTCGACACGTTGGGGCGAGTACTCGCGACAATGGGCCATCGGGATGAGGCGATTCTTGTCGCCGAGGAGGGCCTTGCCAAGGCTACGACGACGCGCGACCGGCGGACCATGGCGGCCTGCCTCGAGTACTGCCGCAAACAACCCGCCGGCTGACCCCCGCGCCCACTCTTGGTGCTATGATGCCCCGCTTTGGGGCATTGGGCGCTCCAGGCTAAAGAACTGCCGCTCGCCGAGTGGCATGGCGGCGTTCCTTGGCTTCTGGCGCAATTGTTGCATTGAACTAGCCGAACGTGTGAGAAGCCGTCGTTGCCGGGTCGTGATGCACGTCTTGGGCAGGATTGCACCGAAAACGGATTCGGCTTGGGCCGGGGCCCCTGGGGCTGCGGCCCAAGAGTGCTTTGACTGAAGGAGACAACCAAGGGATGAAAAGCAAGTTGGAATACATCTGGCTGGACGGCATCACGCCGACCCAGAGCCTGCGCAGCAAGACGCGGGTGGAGAGAGACTTCGGGGGAACGCTGGAAGAGTGCCCGATGTGGAACTTCGATGGCAGTTCCACCGCCCAGGCCGAAGGCAACGCGTCGGACCTGCTGCTGAAGCCGGTGGCAATTTTCCCGGACCCCTGCCGCACGGATGCCTACCTCGTGATGACGGAGGTAATGAATGCCGACGGCTCGCCCCACGAGTCGAACGGTCGCGCGACGATCGAAGACGACGACGAGGACTTCTGGTTCGGCTTCGAGCAGGAGTACTTCCTTTGGGACACCAGTACGAACCTACCTCCCGGGTTCCCCGCTGGCGGCTACCCCGGCCCGCAGGGCGCCTACTACTGTTCCGTCGGTGCCCGCAATGCCTTCGGGCGGCAGTGCATCGACGAGCACTTGGATGCGTGCCTTGACTCCGGAATCAATGTCGAGGGCATCAACGCGGAGGTTGCCGCCGGCCAGTGGGAGTTCCAGGTATTCGCCAAGGGTGCTGCACGCGCCGGCGACGAGACTTGGGTGGCCCGCTACCTGGCCGAGCGCACCGGCGAGAAGTACGGCTACGCGGTCAACTGGCACCCGAAGCCCGTACTCGGGGATTGGAACGGCTCCGGCATGCACGCGAACTTCTCGAATGGCGTCATGCGCGAGTCCGGCGACGAGGAGACGTTCACCAAGATCTGCGAGCACTTCGGCAACAACATCCCGCGACATATCGCGGTGTACGGCGCCGACAACGACCAGCGCTTGACGGGTTTGCACGAGACGCAGTCGATCGACAAGTTCAATTACGGCATCGCCGACCGGGGCGCGTCCATCCGGATTCCCATCGTCACCATCGAGGCAGGGTGGAAGGGACGCTTGGAAGACCGGCGACCGGCATCGAATGCCGATCCCTACAAGGTCGCGGCGGCCATCGTCAAGACGACGAAGGAAGCATTGGCCTCGTAACATTCGGCCGGGGCACACGGGACGTCGCCAAGGCGTCCACCCACTCCAAACGTGCCGGGAACAGATCGTAGGGGACGGGCTCGTCCCGTCCCGCTGCTACACGCTTGGGACGCGTTCAACGCATACGCCATTCCGGCGATCGCTTCTCGGCGAACGCGCGCGCCCCTTCCACCGCATCCTCGGACGACCAGACGGACTCGATCAGCATCGCCCCCATCCTTCGGGCGTAGTCGAGCGGCATTTCGAGCCCGAGATGCGCGAGCTTGCGCGTGGCCCGTACCGCCAGCGGGGCATTGCGGGCGATGGTCTCGGCCATTTCGATGGCGGTGTCGAGCAGGTCGGGAAGCGGGACAACGCGGCTCACCAGTCCCATCCGCAACGCTCCCTCCGCCCGAACCGGTTCGCCGGAGAGCAACAGCCACATCGAGTTCGAGAGCCCCACGAGCCGGGGCAGGTTAAAGGATCCGCCGGGTGGGCAAAGCCCCACCTTGACCTCCGCCAGGGCCATGTGTGCGTTGTCGGAGCAGATCCGGATGTCGCAGGTGAGGGCCTTCTCCAAACCGCCACCGTAGGCCGCCCCGTTGATGGCCGCAATCGTCGGCTTGCCGTGATCGGGGGCGATGCGCTCGAAGCGCGTGATGGGCGGTGGGACCGTCGGAGTGCTGTCGCTGGCCGCCGGACGGGTTTCCTGTTCCGCCGCCTCCTTGAGATCGCGACCCGCGCAGAAGGCACGGTCGCCGGCCCCGGTGTAGATGCCGATCCAGGCGTCGTCGTCTGCGGCGAACTCGGCCTCGGCCTGGCGCAGTTCCGAACTCAATTCGCTACCCAGCGCGTTCATGCGTTCGGGGCGGTTCAGGGTGATGATCGCGACGTGGCCGCGTTTCTCGTAGATCACGTAGGCCATCGGCGTGTCCTTGTAGTTGATCGACGGACGGGACAGTGTCTCACCTCGAACCGATCTTGGACATCCCGAAGCCTAGGACAAGGGAGTCTGCACCGACGCAAGGCACTACGGCGTGGCGAATCGCCGGAACGCGCCGTCCGGTCTGGCCATCAACTCGGATGGCGATCCCTGCTCGACAATCCGACCGTCGTCCATGAACACCACGAGATCCGCGCTGGCCACGGTGGACAGGCGGTGGGCGATGAGAAACACGATCCGGTTCTCCTTGATCCCATTCAGCGCGTCGACCAGGGCATTTTCGGCATCGGGATCCAGCGCGGCCGTGGGTTCGTCCAAGATCAGCACGGGCGTGTCCCGCACCAGACCGCGGGCGATGCTGAGGCGCTGTTTCTGGCCCACGGACAGGGTGTCTCCACCGCCGCCTATAACGGTCTGGTACCCGTCCGGTAGCGCGGCGACGAAGTCGTGGGCGCCGCCCATCCGCGCCGCCCGTTGTAGCTCGGCGTCGGTCGCGTCCGGTCGCCCGAGACGCAGGTTGTCGAGAATCGTCTCGGAGAACAGCAGGTGTTCCTGGAAGACGTAGGAGACTTGATCGCGGATCGAGGCGGGATCGAGTTCGCGAATGTCGACATCGTCGAACAGGATCCGCCCGGAAGTCGGTTGCAGGAAACCGGGCACCAGGTAGGCGAGGCTGGTCTTGCCTGCGCCGGTAGGCCCGACAAGTGCGACTGTCTGACCCATGCGGGCTCCGAATGAGACCCCCGTTAACGCTTGCCGCCCATCGGGATAGACCAGTCCGACGTTGTCGAACTCAATGCTCTCGCATACCGGCGGTGCGGGTGCGGATCGGGCCGACGAGCCCTTGTCGCCAGGGAGGTCGATGAAGAAGAACACCCGGCGCACGCCCGCTGCGTTGTTCTGGAAGTCCACCCATAGTCGTCCGAAGGTGATCGACGCGCCCGCCACCGTGAAGAACAGCCCGAGCACGACGATGAAATCGCCCGGCAGCAACTTGCCGCCGATGATCTCCTCGGTCACCAGCAGGAATGTCCAGACGCCCACCCCGAGGAGCGCTAGGGAGGACGCCGCGTCGATGGCGATACCCACCGCGACCACGTGCCGATAGCGGCGGAACGAGTCGGCGCTCGCGCCGGCGAATTCCTCGCGCTGCTTGTCCTCGGCCCCGTGGCTTTGCACGGCGATCATGTTGGCGGTGTTCTCCTCGATGCGGTTGGTGGTCGCGGTGCCCGAACTGCGGCTCGCCTGGCTTGCCCGGCGGGCCAGCCCCGCCAACGGTGCGGTGAACAGGAGCGCCAAGGGCATCGTGGCCATCGCCAGCCAGATCAGCTCCGGGATGATGTGGCCGAAGCTGTAGTGCATCACGTAGACCGAAACGGCGGCACCGAGGATCGACACCACCGGCATGAGCGTGATGTCGAAACAGATGCCCTGGATCGATGGCGCGTCGTACATGGTCCGGTAGATGCTGTCGCCAATGCGCTGGTCGTCGAGCACGGGCATCGGCAGGCGTATCAGGCGGTGGAACAGGTGCGTACGAAAGGAGTCGGTTACCCGCTGCACCAGCCGGATGTTGCACAAGAGGTCGGCCAAGCCCCAGACACCGCCTGCCATGGACCAGCCCGCGCTGATGAGGTTTTCGCTCTGGGTTGCCGTGTCCTGCCCTTGGCCTAGGAACGCCAGGTTGCCCCGGGGGTCTCCCGCGCCGGCCCCGAACAGGACTACCAGCCCGCCCAGGAGCGCTAGGGTGGCCAGGAGCAAGCCGGACGAATCGAGACCCGCGACGGCGGTGACGAACGGCTCGAAGAACGGTGGGAAGCGGATCGTCGACTCGGCAAGCGAATGTTGCAGCACCACGTGGTCGACGAGGATCTTAAGAGGCCAGGGCACCACGAGGAGTGGTGCAAAGCTGCCAAGCATCAGGCCGAACTTGAGCGCGAACAATCGCCAGTGCGGGCGGATGTAGACCAGGCACCGCCCGAGGATGCGAAACACGTCCGCAGCCGTAAGGTCGGTGTGGACGTCGACGACATCGTCGTACGACCGACCGGCAGGTTGCCGCGTCGGGTCAGGCATGGGCGCTGTCGATCGCGGCAAGGCTCTCGCGACTCGCGAATGCCCGGTATCGCCCGACCGGATAGTTCATCAGCGCGTCGTGGCTGCCTTGCTCGACAACCGTACCGTGCTCGACGAAGAGCACTTGGTGGGCTTGGCGGATCGTGCGGATCCTGTGGGTGATGAGAAAAATGACCTTGTCGCGGCCCCACTCGGTGAGGCGTTCGAGCACATCCTGCTCGGTATCCACGTCGAGTGATGCCGTGGGTTCGTCGAGGATCAGGATCGGCGCGTTCTTCGCCACCGCCCGGGCGATGGAGATCCGTTGCCGCTGACCCGTGGAGAGCTTGGCGCCCCGCTCGCCGAGTTGGGTCGAGTAGCGCCCTGGCAAGGCCTCGATGAACTCGTCGGCGCAAGCCCTGGCCGCAGCCGCTCGCACCGACGCGTCGTCGGCATCCGGCGCCGCGAAGCGGATGTTGTCGGCGATGCTCGTCGGGAACAGGGCGTTTTCCTGCAGCACGATGCCGATGCCGTCCCGTAACGACCGCACGCGGATGTTTCGGATATCCTCCCCGTCGATGCTGATTTCGCCGCCATCCACGTTGTAGAGACGCAAGAGCAGGTTCATCAACGTGGACTTTCCCGCCCCGGAGGCGCCCACGATGGCCGTGACGGTGCCGACTCGTGCGGTGAACGTGGCATCGCGGATGACGGGCAGACCCGCCCGGTAGGCGAAGTCGACATGGGCGAAGGAGACGCCTTCCCGGACTTGCGGCAACGGCTTGGCACCCGGTCGGTCCTGCACCTCGGGTTCGAGGCCGAGGAGGAAGAACGCCCGCTTGAGCCCGGTGCCGATGTCCTGCAGCAGGCTCCAGAGGTTCGCGAGGGCGACGCTGACACCGCCGATGGCGATGTTCCGGTCGCGGGCGGCCTGGAACGCGCCGAGATTCCATACGGCGAAACCCACCACGGCCACGAGGCCGTAGCCGAAGGTCGGCGCCTCGTCCCACACCCATTGCGTCATCAGGTAGTCCGCTCCAATGACTGCGGCGGCCGTGAAGAGGAAGACCAAGAGGTTTAATACGGCGATTCGCCGACGCAACTCGTAGGCGCGGTCGAGCGCTCGGTGCGAGCGTCGGCGAAACGTGTTGAAGGCGGCGTCCTCCGCTTGCTGGGCCTTGAGCACGCGCGCCCCGTTGACGCTCTCTTGGATGTGCGAGGTCAGGGCGCTGTTGGCGAGCCTCGAGCGTGCGCTTCCATCCCGGAGGCGAGGCGTCAAGGCGCGGGCTACGAGGATCGAGGGGATGGCCGCGATCAGGAACAGCAAGCCGAGGTACGGCTCGAAGAAGCCGATCGCGACGAGGGCGATGGCGAGGTTGGCGAGTGCCGTGACCGGTTGGATCAACGCGTTCTGGACCACGGTGGTCACCATCGCGCTGTCCTGGTAGACGCGGTAGATCGCATCGCCCACGGGCGCCTCGTCGTGATAGCGCAGAGACAGGTGCACGGCGCGATCCATCATGGCCAGACGAAGGTGCTGGTTGACCCGTTGCAGGATCCAGGTGAGGTAGTAGCCCAGTCCGGTGCCGAGCAGGAACCCGGTGGCCATCAGGGCGCCCGCGACCACGAGGAACACCGTTCGCAGCGTGAACCGCGCCCCCTCGTCCAGGGTTTCGATGTCGACGAACCGCGCGGGGTCGAGACCAAGCAGGCTTGCCTGCGTGCCGGACAAGGGGTCGCCCAGGAACACCTTGTTGGTCAGGAGATCGAAAAACACCAGGGTCGAGGCGAGTTCGAGCAGCATGGCGATGCCCGACAACACCGCGAACGCGATGAAATGCTTGAGTTCCGGCAGGATGTAGCGCCGCGTGCGCCAGAGCGCGGCACCCAGGGCGAAACGCTCAATGGGCATTGGGCCCGTAGGGGACGCCCTCGTGGCGTCCCGATTTTCGGACGACGGCAAACGTCGCCCCTACGCGCGGACTGCGCGGCGGGGCGGACCTTCGGCCAGTCGAATGTGATTGGGGTCCCAGCGTCTCGTTTGCAGGTGGCGAACGGCTGCCTTGAGCCCGGTTCGTGTCCCAAGTCGTTCGAGGCCCTGGCAGGCGATCGCCTGCGTATAGCCCGTCTCGTCGTCGAGGCCCGCGATGAACGCCTGCTCCAACCCGTCGGGCGGATCCGAGCCCGTGACGCGTGCAAGGAGGGCCAACGAGGCCAGGTAGCGCAGATGGTTCTGCCTGGTCCACCGGCCGCCGAGACTGGGTTCGCCCATCGCGGGCTCTTCGCCGTCGTCGATGTCGTGGGCCAGTACGCGATGCAGACGGGCCACGGTGGGCGATCCGAAACAGGGCAGGGTGCACAGGGCATCCGTGGCGGCCCGCGCCACCGCCGCGAGATGATCGTCGAGCAGTTCGCCGATACGATCGGCATGGCTCCCTGCAGCGGTCGGTCCGGCTTCGCCCAACGCGTAGGCGGCATTGATCCTCATCCACGGATCTTCGTGATCGAGCAGCGCGGCGAGGGGTTCGACGGCTGGTGCTCCGATGGTGCCGAGCACCACCGCAGCGTCTTCCGGAACGAACTGCCGGGGCGAGAACTTGCGCTCCAGATGATCCTCGGACTTCCCGTAGTAGCCCATGTCGTCGGGGGTGGGCGCGACGTGGCGGTCGAGGCCTGCTGTTGCCAGGAGCGCGTCGATCATTGGGCGGACGGCCGTATCGCCCATGGCTGCGAGTTGGTACATCGCCGCTAGCCGCTGCTGCGGGTTTCGTGCGCGCATCTCGTCGAGCAATCGCGGGAGTTCGTCGGGTGACGCGGAAACGCCTTCGTTGCGTGGCGCGCCGCGCAGCCAGTTCCAGAGCGATGTCCATGCTTCGGGCAGATCGTGGGGCGTGAACAAGCCGTTGGGTGTTCGCCACGCCGGGTCGTGGTGATCCCAGGTCGGCCGGGTCGGGCTCTGCATGCGCAGCACCACGAACTTCAGCATGTAGCGTGTGGCGTCGGTTCGGTTCGGCGTGCCGGCGTGGCCGACGTCGAAGTCCGCGATGATCGCCGTGCCTTTGGGAATATCGCGCAACACGACCTGATCCGGCGTTGCCAGGGTGATGTTCGCGTAGAGGTGGCTGCCGGCGAGCAACCGGGTGGGACCCTTTGCGAGCGGCGTGTCCTGCGGGAAATAGAACAGGTTCGCGGCGCGGAACGTATGCCAACGGCTGCGGCCTGCCTTCGAGTGGCCGTCCTGATGCCAGCCGGAACCGGAGATCGACCCGGGTCCCATCCGAGCGTTGTTCAGGAAGGGATCGAAGTCGTCGGATCGGTCGGCAGCCGCCAAGGGTTCGCTGTTGTGGGGAAAGCGGTGCGGCGCCCAGGCGTAGTCCTCGCCGAGGAGGCTCTTCATCGCCCCGACCACAGCGGGCGAGTCCAAGAGGTCGGCGAGCATCGGAATCCGGGGCAGCAGGTTGTCCCCCAGCAACGGGGATCCCTCGTCCAAGCCCACCGCGAGTTCGGCGGCCACCGCGTCGTGGAAGCCCGAGTCGAGCCCCGTGTCGAAGGCGAGAAAGCCGTCCGCCACGTAGCGCCGCACCTGCTCGTCGCCGAGCAGGATCGGATGGGTGCCCATTACCTTTCCCGTATTTCCCGGACTATTCCATTTCCCACCGGAACACCAAGCCCATGAACTGCGGGTCGGTCAGGGTGGCGTCTTGGTAGTAGCCGTCGCTCCAGCCGTTCGACTCCAACTCCATGATGCCGATCCGGTCGTTGATGTTCTCCACGAAGAAGGTCAACGAGCGATTCCCGGCGGCCGGGACCCAGGTCACGCTGCCGTCCCAGCGGGTGAAACTGTCCAGCACGTCGTAGGGGATGTTGTGGATGCGGTTGAACCGTTCGCCCGTGAACGAGTAGCTGGTGCTGAAGAGCAATTGACCGCCATTGCCGAGCGGGTGGGCGTAGTCGGCGGTCACCGACCACTTGTGGTTCGGCATGTTGGGTAGGTCGTTGCCCTCGAGATCGACGGGCCGTTCCAGGTATGCGACGGCCGGCTGTCCGGTCGTCGGGCTGACATAGTCCACCCGATCGAACTCCTGGTTGGGGTCGAGCCGGTCGGGGATCATGATCGGGCCGAGCGACGACGTCTGGTAGGCGTAGAAACCGCTAAGTCTCGCGTTCTCGGAAATGTTGAACGTCGCTTCGATCTCGACGCCCTGCATCGTGGTGTCGGGCAGGTTGTCGATGACCGTGAAGTTCCTGGGCACCGGCTGCAGTTCGCGCAGCCGGATGATCTGCTGGTAGTTGCCGAAGTCGTAGAGGAATCCGGAAACCAGCAGTCGCACCCGGTCCTCGAACAAGTCGCCCTTGTAGCCCGCCTCGTAGGAGATCAGGTTCTCGTCGTCGTAGCGGTCGAAGGGCGGTGGCCGGTCGATCACCGGCCCCCCGGAGCGGTACCCGGTGGAGATCCGACCGTAGATCAACTCGCCGCGAGCCGTGGTGTGTTCGATGGACACGTTGCCGGTGACCTTGTCGAAGTTCTGCACGAGCAGCGGCGTGATCCGGTTGAAAACCGCGGGCGCGGTGCGCGTGAAGTCCGAGCCGTCGCCGAGAAGCGCCCCGAGCGGGTCGAACTCGCCGATCACCACGTGATCCTCGTCCTGGACGATCCTCTTTTCGTCCTCCGTGTAGCGCAGTCCGGCGGTAACGCGCCACGCGGCGTTGAATTCGTAGGTGGCCTGGCTGAAGACGGCCCACGACTCGACCGTTCTAACCGTGGGTGCGAAATACCACTGGCTGGACCCGTCCGGAACGTGGGGCGAAATCCAGCGATCGTCGCCGAGGACGAGCCGTTCGCCGAAGATGTCGGTGAATCCAAAGCCGAAGGTCGCCCGCCACAGGTCGTCGGTATTGGTATGAACCGCCCGGTTGGCGTAGTCGAAGATGTTGATGTTGCTCTCGTATTCCTGGTCCAGGTAGTACGCGCCCGCGATGGCGCTCAACCGTTCCGTATCGAAAGCCACCTGCAACTCGTGGGTGGTGAGCAGGACGTCGTACACGAAGTCGATGGCGATGTCGGGGAACGGTCGCATGGCGTTGGACGACAGGAACGGGTCCGCGTCGCTGCCCACAAGACTCGTGCCGTCGAAGTCCTGTCCCAGAAGTCCGAGCGTGAGGTCCGAGTCGCCGAGGATGTACTTGACGCTCAGGTTGTCCGTTAGCTCGTAGGTCGCGTGCAGCGTGACGGCGTCCCGGGACACGTCGGTGGAGCCTTGTCGGTTCATGTCCACCTTGTTGGCGAGATCCCTTCCGGCCGTCGCGGGCGGTGTCGACCTCGGGTACATGTAGTAGTTGTTGCGTGCGGGGCTCGGCCTGCCATCGACGGGATTGGGATGAAACTCTACCTGGGTGGACGGGTAGCGGACCGGCACCCGGACTTCGCTCTTGGCGTCCTGTTCGAACGAGCTGTAGCGAAGGTTCAACGTCACCGGACCATGCTGGAAGGCGAGCTGCGGGCTCAAGTTGTAGTCCCCCTTGGCGCCGAGGTCGGGGCCGCTGATGTTCTCCTGGTTGCCGTCCGTCTCCTGCCACTCGACGGTGAATCGGTATGCCACGTTGTCATTGATGGGGCCGGTGACGAAGCCATTCAGGCGGCGGCCATTGAGGGACGAAAGTTCCGCCGTGGTGCCGGCGCCGAACTCCCATTCCGGCCGCTTGTTGATGTAGTTGATGGCGCCGCCGATGGAGTTGCGCCCGTACAACGTCCCTTGCGGCCCCCGCAGCACCTCCACGCGGTCGATGTCGTAGAGCGAACTGACGACGCCGTAGGGCTCGTCGAAGTAGAGATCGTTCGAGTACTGCGCCACCGCGACGTCGCCGGCGAGGCCGCGGTAGAGCGAACCCATGCCGCGGATCGTTGCCGGGCTGTCCAGTCCGAACTGCAGCCCGGGTACGCGGACCTCCAGATCCTTGTTGCTGGTGATCTGGTAGTCCTCGATCGCATCGCTGTCGAAGGCGGTCACCGAGACGGGAGTGTCCAGCAACGACTGTTCCTTCCTATCAGCGGTCACGATGACCTCTTCGAGCACGAAGCCGTCGGGCTCCTGATCTTCGGATTCCTCTTCCCCTACGGCTGGCGAGCCGCCCAGCGCGAAGCACGTGCCGGCCACGGTCAACGCCAGCCCGGCTACTCGGCGGATGGGAACTTGCGTCGATACACAACGACGAGAATTTTCACCTGCCAACATCAATCCTCCCTAAGAGCTCTCCTTGGATCCACCCGCAATATAGCCCGATGCGTGACCCGACGGCTAGGCCGCCTCTCGAACCACCCACCGCCTCTCCATTCGAACATCCGCCGTCAGGTCGTCATGCTGCGGCGACGGTCCGAGATGGGGCCACCGGATAGGGTGTCTTCAGGGCAGCCATCACGTTGCCGTTGCTGGTCAGTGACAGGCGCTGGCAATGCCCTCTCAGCGATCCAAGACGATCCGCGTGGCTTTGTCTTCGTCGTACCACCAACCATCGGGAAACGGAGGTCTATAGACCGCCAGATCTTCCCGTTCCGGTCGACCGAATTTGTTCCAATAGGCAATGCGAAGGGGCGCAATCGCATCGAGAGGAATCTGGTAGAACCTCCAGAGCAATACCCTATCCAGGGCACGGCAGGCGATTGCCATTTCCTCCACGGTCGTCACCTCGACTGCCTTGGCGATCAACGCGTCGACCACGGGATCCGCGATCCCGGCTATGTTGTGACTTAGGGGCTCGGACGCCGATTGAGAGTGGAAAAACATGGACAGGAATACGATCGGCGGTGCGAGGATGTCGCTCCGAATGATTCTCGCATCGTAATCGAATTTCCGGTTTAGATTTGCGAACTGCGCCGCCTCCACCAGCCGTATCCTACCGGTGATCCCAAGCAGCTTCAGGGTGCTGAGGTAAGGCAGAAGAGTACGCTGCTCTGCGCCATCCACCGACAGGAATTCAATCTCGAAAGGCTCATCGGCGCTGTTGACCAGCACGCCATCTGCAATATGCCACCCGGCCTGTGCCAGCAGTTCTCGGGCCCGTTCGAGGGAGGCGCGATTGCGGCCGCTGCCGGTGGACTGCGGGAATTCGAGGGCCTGGGTAAACAGCCTCTTGGGCAGTTGATCGCGAAACGGCGCCAGCAACGCAAGCTCACCCTCGCCGGGTAGTCCGCGCGCCTCGAGCGTTGGCTCCCCGGAAAAATTGCTGAGTGCCCGTTCGAGCAGGCCAAAACGAAGTACGCGGTTCTCCCATTCAAAGTCCACGGCGAGCGTCAACGCTTCCCGAACCCGCGGGTCCTTGAACCGGTCCCGACGGTTGTTCAGGGCGATGACCCGATTGATGCCGATTTCCGAGCGTTCGTCGAGATGGTCCATCACCAGCCAGCCCTTATCCCGGGCGGGAATGTCATACCCTGTTGCCCAGTAGCGCATGTCCCGTTCGATCCAGGTGTCGAACAATCCCTTGCGAAACGCCTCCCGGGCGACGGTTGCATCCCGATAGACTTCGTGCCGGATCTCATCGAAGTTGAAGCGGCCCTTGTTGACGGGGAGGTCTCGTCCCCAGTATTCCGGAACCCGTTCGTAGCGGATGTACCGACCCTGCCTGACCTTGGCGACCCGGTAGGGACCGCTGCCCAGTGGCGGTTCCAGCGAGGCCCGGGTCGGGTCCCGCCCTTCCCAGTAGTGGGCTGGCATGATGGGAAACCAACTTAAGGGGAAGATATTGGATACGGTTAGCTCGCTCGCAAGCCGCAAGGCCACCTCTCGCTCGCTTAAGATCTCTACGGATTGCAGCCACGAGAGAAATCCGCGAAGCCATATGCTGGATTGAACAAGCTCGAGCGTGAACTTCACATCCCGGGCAGTGATCGGCATACCGTCGTGCCACCGCGCCTCGGGATGCAGGCGAACAAAGAGGGTGCGTTTGTCGTCGGAGACGCTCAGTCCATCTGCCAGTCGGCCATAGAAGCTGCTCATCTCTTCGGCGCGGTTCGACACCAGGGAGTCGTAGAGCAAATTCACGCCTGGCGCTGCCACTAAATTGTCCGCGATCAGGGTCAGGGTATTGAATTCACTCTGTGTCGATTGGACCAGTACGCCCCCCTTGGGCGCGTCGGGATTGATGTAGTCAAAATGCGTAAAGTGAGCGGGGTATTTCAGTTCGTGGAAGAACGAGATGCCGTGCTCGTACCTCGGTTCGGCGGATGCTGTAACCAAAAGCGCCGTAGCGAGGTTCAACAAACGACGCATTGCAGTAGCCGCGAGTTGGATGCCATACGCCGGGGTCCAAAGCTCAGAACCTCGGCTGCCAGCGGACCTGCAGCCCGAACCGTCGCGGATCGGTGAGCGTTCCCATTGTCTGCGATTCGCGGCCTTCGTGGTACGACACGGGGACGAACTGCACGAGGCCGATCTCATCGGTCAGGTTCTGCACGTACGCGGTCACCGACCAGGCATCGTTCGCCGAGGTCCACCTCGCGCGGAGGTCCCAGCGTTCATACGCCGGCATCTTATAGAAATCGAGGTTACCGATATCGGGATAACGCGAACCGGTATAGCTCAAGGTCGAGAGCAACTGCAACCGTCCCCCGGCGGTGAGCGGTCGCTCGTGCACGAGCGTCAGTGCCGCCTTGTGCGTCGGTTGCATGGGCAGTCGATTGCCGGTTACATCCTCCGGCGCCGGATAGGGACGAGACATGGGCTCACCGGCAAGGGTCACGTATTCGTGAATCAGGAAATCGTTGTCCGGATTGCCGCGGATGGCGGCCGAATGCGGGCCGAGACTGGAGTCCTGGAAGTTGTAGTAACCGTCCACGCGCCACTGCTCGTTGAGCCGATACTCGGCGCTGAGCTCAAAGCCCGAGAGCTCCGTCCCGTCCACGTTGGCGGTGTACTCGGTATTTGGGGAGATGTGGTGGGGCTGCAGGAAGCCAGGTGGCACCTCCTGCGTCAAGAGAATCTGGTAGTTCTCGATGTCGTTGTAGTACACGGCCGCCGTTAACCGCAACCGATCGTCCGCGAATATTCCCTTGACACCCAGTTCATAGTTTATGTTGGTCTCTTCTTCGACGGGATCGGTGGGTACCGGTGGCGTGTTCGGCGATCCTTCGTCGTAGTTGAACGAGCCGGCGCGGTAGCCGGTGGAGAGGCGGCCATAGAACAGCCTGTTCTCAACCGGCGTGTACTCGACACCGATATGACCGATGGTCTTGTCCCAGCTAACCGTTTCACCGGGCTGCAAATGGCCGAACAAATTGGAGATGTCGAAAAAGACCAGTACGGGTACACCGGCAATACCGATGGTCGTAGACCCATCGAAACCAGGCCTGTCTTTCGTGTCCTTTGAATAACGCAGACCGCCCGACACGAGCCAATGCTCATCGATGCGGTAGTCAGCGCTGAAGAACGCCGCACGGGTTTCCGACGTATGACGCGATAGGAGTTCAAACGCATGGGTGTGATCGCTGCCCGGCGGACAAGTGAAATAAAGATCTGGTAGTCTCGACTCTATCCCCAACCCGAAGAGCTCGAGCATCTCCTGGCACCCGCCGAAGCCCACGGCCTGGGCGGCCTCGTCGGCGTTGAGAAAGCGGAAAGTCGTGCTGAAACTGTCGATCTCCATGTCCCACGCGTTTTCGACGTCGTAGTAAAAGATGCCGCTTACGAAATTGAACGGGCCGTCGAAGTTCGACAACAGCTGCAACTCGTGTGAGGTCTCCTCATACGGAAAAAAGTTCTCCTGTCGATCATTTATAAACGGCACCAGGCCGTCGCTCGCCAGGGAAACATCCTGCGCACTACTGACTCTGTTCGTATTGTCGTTGTCGCGACTGCTGCTTTGAAGAATATCCGCCAAACCGAAGTTGTAGCGCAGCGTCAAGGTCTCCGTGAGATCGAACATGGCATAGGCGATTACCGTTTCGCGGTGGCTGTCCTGAATGCCCGGCGCGTTGACATTGGTAATGTTCTTCAACTTGCCGCACTTAAACCCCACCACGTTCGGCGGACAGTTGGGGTCGATCGACGGCACGGAGCCTTCGTACAGGTACCAGTTGTTGGGATGGCACCCATCGATCAGGGCGGAATACGTCAGCCCGGGAAATTCGGCGCACTCGACGTCGCGAACGCGATCCGAAATGGAGATCGGGGTGCGCGGTGCACCCGTGTCCTCCACGTAGCCATAGCGGAGGTTGATGTCCAGGCGATCGGTCTTGAACCTGAGCTGCGGCGAGATACTGCGTTGATCGGGCGCGTCGTAGTCGCCGCCAAAGCCGATGTTTTCCTGCGCGCCGTCGCCCACGTAGTAGCCGCCGGTGATGCGGAAGCTAAAGTGATCCGATAGCGGGCCCCCGAAGGCGACGTTCACCCTCTGCGTCATTTGATCGGTGACCTCCGCGATGACCAGCGCATCCCACTCGTCGGTGGGCTTCTTGGTGTAGTAGTTGATGGCGCCGCCGATGGCGTTGCGGCCGAACATCGTCCCTTGGGGCCCACGCAGCACTTCAATGCGTTCGAGGTCGAACAGGTGCGCGTCCAGACCGTATTCGGCGAAGGTGAATACGCCATCGACATAGGTTGCGACCGCTTCGTCGCGCGATATGTCGACGCCGGCCTTGTCCCCGCCGCGGGCCGTTCCCATGCCACGCATGGTGGTGCCATGGCCGAGCCCCTCGGTGGGATCGCCGAACTGCAATCCCGGCACCAGCTGCTCCAAGTCCATGGCATTCTGGATTCCGAGTTCGTCGATCTTGATGTCGTTGAAGGCGGTCATGCTCATCGGGACCTTGAGGATGTTCTCCTCGCGCCTCTCGGCGGTGACGATGATCTCCTCGGTGATGCGCGTGGCGGGTTCCTCGGCGTCTTGGGCAACGCCCGGCGACGTGACCAGGACGGCGGCGAGCGTGGCCCCGATGCGTCGCAGTAGCGGTCTTCTCTCAATCTCAGGTTCTTCCATTGGTCCATCCTCCGTGTTCCCTGGTTCAGCGGTCCCATCGAGCGAGATCTGCAGAACCCGTTTGTCGGAGAGGCTGCCTGCAATCCCCGTGCCCCGGAGCAGCGCTTCCACGGCTTGGGTCAAGGTGAAACGCCCAACGACCTCGTTGGCCTGCCGGCCCTGGGCAAGGTCGTAGGGGAACAGTACGATGGTGTCGGTCTGCTCGGCCAACCGGGTGAGCGCCTCCGCCGCGTCCAACGACGGTATGTCGATGTCGTAGCGTGGCTCAGCGTTCGTGGCACCCCATGCCCATGAACAGCCCAAGACCAAGATCGCCAGGCGCATGGCATGGCCAACCGATGGCCCTCGTCCCCACCTGCCGGTCTTCCCTAGGTACCGTCTCACCTTTCAAACGGCCTCGTCACCTATACGACTATCGGGGGGACGCAACCCGCAACGGGATTGGCATGGCCTCGGCAAGTGCGATCCGCCACCCGAGCCCCGCAGCTATCTGTCGGCGGTGATCTCGATGCGGTCGTCGCCAATGCGTGTGACCCGCAGGCCGAAGTTGGTCTCGAGGGCCGCGATCATGCCGTCGGTTTCGCCGACCGCGATGCGCCCACCGATCCGGATGGCTCTTACCTCGGGATCCGGGATATCGACCGTGACCGTCGTGTAGCGGCTGATTTCCGCCACCACCTGCTCCAAGGGGTCGCCGGCGAATGTCAACAGCCCGTCCCGCCAGCCGAGCTTCTTCGCGATGTCGAGCGGCTCGACGGTCCGGATCTCGTCGATCGCGGCAGCGCGTTCCCCGGACCGCCAGATCGTTGTCTGCTGCCCCACCTGCAAGGTGGCGAGCACTTGCAGCGCGTCTATGGCGGGGTCGTGGCTAGCGAGTCCGGGGGGACGCGGGATGCCGGTCGTGGCGATCTCGACGCTTCCTTCCGTCACCAGCACATCCACGTCGCCGCCCTTGATGTGGACGGCAAACGCCGTTCCCACCGCTTGGATCCGACTGTTTCCGGCATAGACCCGAAATGGCCGTTCCCCGTTCCCGGCCACCGTGAAGTGGGCTTCGCCTGCCTGCAGCCGGATGTCTCGATTGCGCTCTCCGTACTCCACCGACAGCCGGGTGTTGGTGTTCAACCGGGCGACGGAGCCGTCGGCCAAGGTGATTGTCCGCTGCTCCCCGATGGCGGTTGCATAGGTTCCGCCGCCGTCGACCCCATTGGCTGCCCGATCGACGCCGGTGTCGGTGCCAACGGAAGCGGTGTTGGCGACGAAGACAGCAACCCCCGCGAGCACAGCGGCAGCGGCGACGCCAGCGACCATCGAAACCGGGCCGAGACGGGTACGGGTTCCTTCCGCGTGTCCGCGCCCCTCGTGGCCGGGCTTTTCCAGCGGAATAGCCAACTCCGTCAAGACGTTCGCCCTGCCCCAGAACCGCGCCAAGCCACGGAGTTGCCTGACGTGTGCCGGGCTACGCGCAAGCCACGCCTTGAGTTCCTCCCGCTCGTCGGCAGACAACGCGTCATCGCCGTCGAGCCTGATCAGCCAAGCGCCCGCCTCCGCCTCGACAGTGCGCCGGTCGGGGAACTTGAGAAGGGTCGGTTTCATCGTCTACGTTCCTGCCCGACCAAGGATCTCAGCACAGAGGGTGACTTTCGCGATGCGCCTTCGCGTCGTTCCACGTATGCCCGGCAGGCAAGCACCCCTTTGAGCATGTATTTCTCTACCGAACTGACAGACAAGGACATTCGCTCCGCGATCTCCTTGTGCGTCAGTCCGTAGACCTTGCGCAAGATGTACACCTGCTTGCATTTCTCCGGCAAGTGGGCCACTGCCTCGCAATGCAGGCCCAAGGACTCCTCGGCTGTGACCTGCTCCTCAAGGGGAGCGTCTCCCTCTAAGACTACGACCGGCCCCAAATCATCAATCAAATCGGTCATCTGGCGCGATTTCCGGGTCAGCTTCGTGAGCGCCAGATTCCTCGCCGACCGGTACAGGTAGGCTTCCGGCTGGTCGATCCCCCTGCTCTGCTCGGCGACGTAGGCTCGCAAATACGCCTCCTGGGCGATGTCCTCGATGTCCTCTCGTCGGGTTAGGAGACGACCGAGAAAGCTCTTGATCGAGCTGTGGTTCTCGACGAACGCACGCGAGACCCCCGACAACGCCTTGCCCTTGCCCGCCCTGGGTTCGCTGGACTCCGCCACAGCAACCTCCGGTGGCCCCCTCTCGGACCGTCGCCGTAGCATAACGACCCGAGGGCGGGATCGTCGAGGTGGGCTCGCCGGCCTGTGGGCCGTCGTCGAGCGATTCGCGCTTGCGCGGGGTCTGGTCCCGGCGAGCTTTGACCGATTCGTGCTCTAATTGGGTCCAGGTGACAGCGCACGCTTGAGGATCTCGCTCGATATCGCTCGACGTGACCGCTGAACCAGGCAATACGGGGGAGGGACCAATGGAAGAATCAGAGATTGAGAGACGACCGCTGCTGCAACGCATCGTGGCCACGCTCGCTGGCGTGCTCGTCGCGTCGTCGGCCTTCGCCGCCGATGGAGCCTCGGAACAGGACGACGAGGAGGACAAGAAGGAGGAGCTCCTGGTCGTTACCGGTACCCGATTGCCCACCGGTCCCGAAGCCTCGCCAATCGTCGTAATCACCCGCCCCGAGATGGATGCCCGGGGGCTGACGAGTATCGAGGACATCGTTCGCTACCTGCCGCAGAACTTCTCGACGATCACCAACGGGGGCAGCTACGACGGTCGGTCACCGCGGTTCCAGATCGGCTCGGTCACGATCAATCTCCGCGGCCTCGGAGAAGGGTCCACGCTGGTCTTGGTGAACGGCAGGCGCCTTGCCGCGTCGCCCTCCGAGAGGGGCACATTCACCGACGTTTCCACGCTCCCGTTCAGCGCGATCGAGCGCGTGGAAGTGATGACGGACGGCGCCAGCGCCGTGTACGGCTCCGACGCCGTGGGAGGCGTGGTCAACTTCATCATGAAGAAGGACTACCGGGGATCGGAAACGTCGGTACGCTACGAAAACAGCAGTTCAGGCGGACACCGAAGGGCCGTCGAGCAGACGTTCGGATTCTCCTGGGGCACCGGCAACGTGACTGCGTCCGCGAGCTATCGCGAGGACGATCCGGTATTTGCGCGCGAGGCCGGTCTCGATACGGACGGGGACTACCGCGAGCAGGGCGGCAGACTGTATCCCAACACCTTCGGACAACCCGGCAATATCCTGCGGTTTGGACTTCCTTCGAACGCGCCGCCGAATACGACCTATGGGATCCTGCCGCCCGGCGACGGAACCAACTTCAGCCCGGATGACGTCATCTGGGTGTCCAACGAGGAGGTCGCCACCCAGTCGGGGAACTTCAATCTCCTGCAAAAGGGACTTTCGGCTAACGCCAATGGCGAAGCGATTCCCGCTTCCGAGCACTTGTCTGCCTACCTGAGCGTGACGCAGGACATCGGGGAGAGTCTCGCGCTGAGCCTGTCCGCAACCTATGCCCGGCAAGACTCCGTTCAGGAGGCCGTGGGCGCATCGTTCAGTGGCTGGGTTCCGGCAAGCAACTACTACAACCCGTTTGGCGAACGCGTTTACATGGCCTACAGCTTTGGACGTGAAATCGCCGATGGAAAACTCGCGGGTTTCGCGAGGACGACCGACTTGGATCGCGTGAACCTAAGCACGTCGGTGACCTGGGAAACGCCACTTGAGGGTTGGACGGCCGTCTTCTCCGCCAACTACGGCAAGGACAATCCATACGGCGGCTATCCCGGGTCCTTCAACTACAGGGGTGCCGCGTTCCAGGCAGCGCTTGCCAGCAGCGATCCGGCGGAAGCGATCAATCCGTTCGGCGATGGCACCGTGCAGCGCGCCACGCTCAACGAGTT